>NZ_JBBKBF010000006.1:0-117673 GCF_037892625.1 Phocaeicola sp. ICN-14070
GTAACAAGACTGTCAGTTCACGAGCTCCATGTGCTCCCATTACCAACGCCTGTTCAATATCTGCAGTTTTTGAAGGACCTGAAATGAAAACGCCGTAACCATACTCTCCTGTATCTATTTTCTGATAGGCCTCGTGCATGTTGTTTACCAGATTTTTCCGGTCAAGCAGAAGAATTAAAGCTTCAGAAATAAAATACACCGCACGCTGTTCCACATCCTGCTGCACCCATACAGCCCCATTCTCACACACTCCGATACGTCCGTCTACTACAGCCAGGTCTGTACCATCCAAATCGGCAGAAGCAGCCACATCATCAGGATGAAAAGTGGCACAAGTAATATTCTTCAGATTGGAAGCGATGCGTTTGGCATCCGGATACAATTTACGAACCAACTCGTTGACATCTTCTCCCTCATTGACCGTCACCACACGTCCGCCGACCTCTGCCACAACCTTACAGAATTGTGCTACCGGATCAGCGTACGTAATTGCCCCTTGTTCCAATGCAGACAGATCCGGCTTTTCATAACGTACTCGCGTATTACGACGTATGTTCTGCAATATATCTTCTCTACGACTCATAGCTTCCCTATTTTACTTTACCCTTTTTCCACATTTCATTAAAACTTTCCTTGGCAAACTGTGGCATTTCATGTTCTTTTCCCCAGTCATTCAATCCATTGTACACCAATGAACGAGGGAAAGAATTCACCCACGATGCCCGTGCCAGAGCCAAATTAAATAAAGACGGATGTTCCATCAGCACTTTCATTCCACCCGACATCAAACGCTTGGACGAGCTGGCTACTCCCAAGCCATCCAGTTTCTGTCTCCAACGATAAATCTGGTCTGCCAAATCTACTTTCGCCGGACACACATTCTGACAAGAGTAACACAAAGAGCACGCCGACACATTATCATAATAGTGCAAAGGCGCTTTCAGCATTCCCAGGTTAATGCCAATCGGACCTGGAATAAAATAGGTATAAGAATATCCGCCAGAACGACGATACACCGGACACGTATTCATACAAGCTCCACAACGCAGACAGTTCAGCGTCTTCACATGCTCCTGATCAGCCAGAATATTACTACGTCCGTTATCTACAATAATGATATGCAGTTCACCTCCTTTGCGGGGTTTGCGATAATGTGAAGTATAGGTAGTGATGGGTTGTCCGGTACCAGAACGTGCCAGCAAGCGGGTAAATACACCCAGTGCTTCACGGTCGGGCACAATCTTTTCCAACCCGAAAGCAGCAATCTGCAATTTAGGTTGCGAGGTACCCATATCTGCATTACCTTCATTGGTACACACCACAAACTCACCCGTAGAAGCCACGGCAAAATTAGCACCTGTCATGGCTGCTTCTGCTTCAATAAACTTATGACGCAGATTCTTACGCGCCGCATGGGTCAAATAAGTCTGGTCATTGTTGCCCGGCTCCGTACCCATCTCTTTCACAAACAGTTCACCGATTTCTTCCTTCTTGATATGGATGGCTGGCACCACGATGTGACTAGGTTTCTTATGCATCAGCTGAAGAATTCTTTCTCCCAAATCACTTTCCACCACGTCAATTCCTTTCTGAATCAGATATTCATTCAGTCCGCATTCTTCGGCCAGCATCGATTTACTCTTGATAAAGCGATGCACATTGTGTCCGTGCAGAATATTATAGATTATAGAACAATACTCATCGGCATCTTTCGCCCAATACACATGGGCTCCGTTTGCCTGTGCGTTCTTTTCGAACTCCTGCAAAAGCAAATCCAGGTGACTGTTGCTGTACATCTTGATGGCAGAAGCCATGTCGCGCAACTGTTCCCATTCCGGTACCTCCCGGCTAATCTTATCCCGTTTGGCACGCATCATCCACAAGGTCTGGTCATGCCATCCCGCCAGTTTCTTATTTTCCTGAAACTTCTCGGCGGCTTTTGAATGTTTCGTACTCATAGTCCTGTAGCTAAAACTTCTACAATATGAATGGTTTTGATAGGCAACTTCTCTCTGGCAATTATCCCGTTCTGATGCATCAGACAGGAGCCATCGGCACCTACGATATATTCTGCACCCGTATCCATGTGACGTTTCACCTTATCACGTCCCATCTGTCCGGATACGGCGTGTTCTTCTACTGCAAACATACCTCCAAATCCACAACACTCATCCGGTCTTTCCGGCTCTACCACTTCGATGTCTTTCACTAAGGAAAGCAAATCACGAAGCTTATTATAATATGGGATATTCAATTCGCTCGGTGAAGAAAGGTGCATCAGGCGCACTCCATGACAACTGTTCTGGATACTGACCTTGTGAGGGAAAGAAGCCTGCAAGGAAGTGGGTTTCACCACGTCATGAATAAATTCGCAGATATCATAAATTTTGCCTTCGCTGGCACAACGATGAGGTTCCTTGGCTAATAGCTGTCCATAATGATCACGCACAAATACCACACAGCTGGCCGACGGGCCTACAATGTAATCATACTGTTCAAAAAGACGGTCAAAACGTTTGGCCAATTCTACTGACTCTTCTTCAAATCCTGCATTCGCCATCGGTTGTCCGCAGCAAGTCTGGTCCAGCGGATAATCTACATCCACCCCCAGGCTTTTCAGCAACTTAAAAGAAGCCACTCCCACCTGCGGATAAACGGCATTGATATAACAGGGAATAAATAATCCTACTTTCATATATTTAAAATCTGTTATTCGTCTTCTTTCGAGCAAAAGTAAAAGGTTTTCTCCGGAAATGAAAACTTTATTTCAGATTTTGAAAACAATTTAAACCACCATAACAAAATGTAAAAAATGCGTGCGCCCCGCGAATCACTTCGCAGGGCGCACCCAACTAATAACTAACTTCTTTTACTTTTGTGGTTTACGTAATTTCTATATGACTAACACTGCAAAGATAGGTGTTAAAGGCTGTACCCGCAATACCTAAATGTAGGTATTTTAGAATTAATCCAAATAACAACCTTTCTAAAGATTCATTTTCACTTCACTCAACTCTACCAACTTATTTACGATGGCATAAATGGTCAGTCCGGCAGCCGAGTGAATCTGTAATTTTCGCGTAATGTTCCGGCGATGCGTAATGACCGTATGCACGGAAATATAGAGTTTTTCGGCAATTTCCTTATTGGTCATTCCTCTCACCACACAACCTACGATTTCTTTTTCCCGCTGGCTCAATGAGTCCTGATCGCTTTCTTCCTCATCCGCTACGTTCATCAGCAACGAAATTTTATGCGACAAAGAATCCACGTCGTCAAATAAATTGACCGAGTCATCGTAGCCTTTGAGCTGGTTGGCATCCACCATCGTATAAATCAGCGATACGAATTTCATGGCAGCTTCCGGATATTCCTGCTTGAAAGCAGCCACATCGAACCATCCTCCAAACTGAGGGTTGATAATCAAAATTTGTGGAGTATGTGCCTCCATACAATGCTTCAGGCCCTCTTCTGAAGAAACCTCTATTACCTGTACCGGCAAATCAGGCAGACGCCTCAACACAGACACGAGTCCGCTGCGAATAATCATCGACGTATCTGCCACAGCAATGTATATTGTTTCCTGCGGTTTCATTTTATCTCCTTTTCCAACTCCATGATTGCGGGCACGAAAATAAAATCTTCCACCCGGTTGTGCGAAGCCAAATCCTCCTCACAACTAAATATATCGAACAAGGTAGCATTCAACAGCTGGTTATCCCCGCCCGACGGATAATATTTGATAATGATATTTTTCAGTTCGGTCAACTTGGCATTGATCTGGTCATGGTGACGGGCGAAAACTCCGATACTGTAATCTTTCAGCCGTTCTCCCTTCAGCAAATGTTCCACATAAGTAAATACCTTTTCATTCTCATATTCCATGTGCTTGCGTACCTCGTGCACGTACGCATCGAAGAACTTCACAATCAGAAAAGCCACTTCATTCTCCGATGAACAGTCGATTGCCTCTATCAGCTTCCGGCGGATAGAAGGCAACTGGAAATCCAGGAAATAGGAATGAGCCTTTTTAAGGTATTCCATCAATGCAGGAATGGAAAGCCCCTGCAAATGGTCGTGAATATGATTGCTCTCCTCGCCCAGGAAATTGACCACTATCAGGAATGTATTGCAATCCACCTGATTCATGTCGCACACTTCCTGCACGGACTTGTCACCAAACCCTAATGAGATACCAAAACGGCTCATCACCTGCAGAAGAGCATAATTCTCACAAATCAAGTCGCCCATCTTATCGGTGGGTTTATACATTCGCGTAGTATTGTTACACATAAATATCGTATTCATAAATTCACATTGCAAAATAAGAGAATCCTTTCAACACCCGCAATCACCATTTGTAGGTATATTGTCTGAAACATATCTGTCAGGCAAAGATAAGGCAGGCACCGCATTTCTACCAGCCGAAAATACACAAAAATCCCTAAAGAAAAGAGAGAAAACGAGCCATCATATCCAGAAAAAAAATACCTTTGTTACATAAACTTTAAAATTATCATATTATGTATACCATACAGACCAACGCTTCCGGCACACGCAGCATGGAAATTTCTGAAAAGCATCTGGAAACTATCGAAAAATATTCGCTCTTCCAACAGCTTATTGACAGCAACGGAATTGTGGACGAAACCGTACTTGACAAACTGAAACTGAACATTCGTTCGCTCATTGCGTCCATGGAAGAAAACAGCAAGGACTTGCTCGATTTGTGCATTGACGTGATTTATCACAACAACATGAAAGCGTTCGGCTTACACCAGCTCATCCTTCTTTATATCAAATGGGAAAGAGAAAAAGAAGAGAAAGAGGAACAAGAAGAAACTGAAGAAAACCACAATTAAAGAAACGCCTTGAAAGAATACAAGCTGACCGACTGGTTGCCTACTACGAAGAAAGAGGCTGAACTGAGGGGATGGAACGAACTTGACGTCATCATCTTCAGTGGAGATGCGTACGTGGACCATCCATCTTTCGGTGCTGCCGTCATCGGACGAATGCTCGAAGCCAAAGGACTGAAAGTAGCCATCATCCCCCAGCCCAACTGGCGCGATGACCTGCGCGACTTCAAGAAACTGGGAAGACCAAGATTGTTCTTCGGCGTATCTGCCGGATGTATGGACAGCATGGTCAACAAATACACTGCCAACCGACGGCTGAGAAGCGAAGATGCCTATACACCCGATGGACGCCATGACATGCGCCCTGAGTATCCCAGCATTGTCTATACGCAGATTCTGAAAAAACTGTACCCTGACGTACCAGTGATTTTAGGCGGTATCGAAGCCTCTCTTCGACGCCTGACGCACTATGACTATTGGGAAGAGAAATTACGTCCTTCCATCTTAGTAGAATCAGGAGCCGACCTGCTTATTTACGGAATGGGAGAAAAACCCATTACGGAACTGAGCGAGCGCTTGCTTGAAGTAGAAGGAGAAGTTCATGCTGGAGACTTGCCACACGACATTCCACAAACAGCCTACCTGATTTCACAGAAAGAGGTAGCTGCTCTGCCGGAAAACCCGAACGGCCAAGGCAACCTGACACTCTATTCGCATGAAGAATGCCTGAAGGATAAGAAAAAGCAGGCACAGAACTTCCGACACATCGAGGAAGAATCCAACCGCTATGCGGCAGCTCGCATCCTTCAGCAGGTAGGAAAGCAGACGGTGGTTACCAACCCGCCTTATCCTCCCATGACGCAAGGAGAGCTGGACATGTCGTTCGACCTTCCTTACACCCGTCTTCCGCATCCTAAATACAAAAACAAGCGGATTCCGGCCTATGAAATGATCAAGTTCTCTGTCAACATCCACCGGGGATGCTTTGGCGGATGTGCTTTCTGTACCATCTCGGCCCATCAGGGAAAGTTCATTGTCAGCCGAAGCAAGGAAAGTATTCTCAAGGAAGTAAAAGCCATCGCTGAAATGCCCGACTTCAAAGGGTATCTAAGCGATTTGGGAGGTCCCTCGGCCAACATGTACCAAATGGGTGGAAAAGATACGGCTCTTTGCCGTCGCTGCAAACGTCCGTCGTGCATCCATCCTAAAGTCTGCCCGAATCTGAACACTGACCACCAGCCGTTATTAGAGATATACCATGCAGTAGACAGTTTGCCAGGCATCAAGAAAAGCTTTATCGGTAGTGGAGTGCGTTACGACCTGCTTCTGCATCAGAGTAAAGATGCAAAGACCAACCAGAGTACCAAGGAATATACTCGTGAACTGATTACACGTCACGTAAGCGGACGACTGAAAGTAGCTCCGGAACATACCAGTGACAAAGTGCTATACCTGATGCGCAAGCCACCGTTCGAGCAGTTCTACGAGTTCAAGCGTATCTTTGACAAAATCAACAAAGAAGCGGGATTAAGGCAACAGATCATCCCCTACTTCATCAGCAGTCACCCTGGCTGTACGGAAGAGGACATGGCCGAACTGGCGGTCATCACCAAGAAACTGGACTTCCACCTGGAGCAGGTACAGGACTTTACGCCTACCCCCATGACCGTCTCTACGGAAGCATGGTACACAGGCGTACATCCCTACACACTGGAACCTGTATTCTCGGCCAAGACCCCTCGTGAAAAACTGGCTCAACGTATGTTCTTCTTCTGGTATAAACCAGAGGAACGGAAGGCCATTATCAACGAATTACGGAAAATCGGTCGAAACGACCTTATCAACAAGCTATACGGGAAATCATGATTTTTCACAGCAAAATTCGTCCGTGTCAAGCATGACGCGGACGAATTTTACGTACTACAGCCGACAGACTTTTCTGAATTGTCCGAGTCAACACAATCAAGGTAACAGCCACCAAGATGAGGAATATTCCCCAGCCTTCCTGCATGGTAAACTCTTCCCCAAAAATCAAGGCACCGATACATACAGCCGTCACCGGTTCCATGGCTCCTAATACCGAAGTCATTGTTCCACCAATATTCTGTACGGCCAATACCAAGGTAATATTGGAAATAACAGTAGGCACCACCGCCAGCAAGAACAGATTACCGATTGAAACTGCATCCGGTACCGACTGTATTCCTTGATTGGTCAATGCCTTTATGGCAAACAGCACCGTACTTACGATAAATACGTAAAAAGCTAATTTCCGCCCGCTCATATCACGCAATCTTGATTTATTGACTGCCACAATGTATCCGGCATAACATACAGCCGAAAGCAGAACAATAACCACTCCCGTCGCATCGGCCGACAGCTCATCTCCTTTCAACGAAAGTTCAGATACACCATATATTGCCAGCAGAATAGCTACCCACGTTACCCAGGAAGCTTTCTCACGGAACAAGACCAACATCAGCAAAGTCACAAACACGGGATAGGTAAAATGAAGCGTCGTGGCTACCCCGGCTCCCATAAACCCATATCCCCAGAACAGGAACATAGCTGAGCCTGTGTACAGCAGTCCCAGCAAAAGAAACATCGGAATATCACGGCTCTCTATACGGAATGATTCTTTCTTTATTTTCATCATGGCCCCCAATGCAAAGGTGGCAAAGAGAAAACGATAAAAAAGAATCGAATCAAACATCATCCCTTTCTGCATCAAAGGCAGCGTGAACAAGGGTATCAAACCAAATGTTACCGAAGTGGCAATCCCATAGAAAAAACCTTTCAAACTATTCATATTTTCTGATTTTACGATAAAAACGCCGCAAAGGTACACAATTTGGCCGACATTCCTAAAAAGAAAAGAAGCGGCAGATACCTCATTATCGGGTTTCTGTCGCTTCCTCCATATAAAATCACTTGAACTTTTATCGTTCTCCTATCGGCTTATAGTCCACTTCCTCCAGCACATTCTTATATGCCGGACGGATAATGCGACGACCTTCGAAGTTCAGTTCCTCAATACGGTGTGCCGTCCATCCCACAATACGGGCCATGGCAAACAGCGGCGTATAGATTTCATGCGGCAAACCCATCAGTTCGTAGATAAAGCCTGAATAGAAATCCACATTCGAGCAAACCTGCTTCTTGGTTCCTTTCACTTTCTTGAAGCATTCAATGGCACGCTGTTCCAGGAGTTCAAGGAAAGCAAATTCTTTCTCACATCCCTTTTCTGCCACCAGTTCACCAGCCAGTTCCTTCAGCAATACGGCACGCGGATCGGAAATCGTGTACACCGCATGACCGATACCGTAAATCAATCCACTGCCATCGTAGGCTTCCTTGTTCAGCATGCGGGTCAGATAAGTATCGATTTCGTCTACATTCGTCCAGTCAGAAATCACCTCTTTCAAGTGATGGAACATCTTGACCACCTGAATGTTGGCACCTCCGTGCAGAGGACCTTTCAACGAACCGATTCCGGCTGCAATGCTGGAATACGTATCCGTGCGAGTAGAGCTGGTGACACGTACGGTAAATGTTGAGTTATTACCACCTCCATGCTCTGCCTGAAGCACCAGCAGCAAGTCGAGCATACGCGCTTCCAGTGGAGTGTATTCTTTCTTAATCATGTAAAGGAAGTTTTCGGCCAGCGACAGATTCTCGTGCGGATGGCGAATGTGCAGCGAACGTCCGTGTATACTGTGACGATAGATGCTATACGCATACGCAATGATGGTCGGGAACTTTGAAATCAGTTCGATGGACTGACGCATCAGGTTGTCGCGTGAAATATCATCCGGATTCGGGTCGAACGTGTACATTTCGAGCACACTACGTGCCAGGATGTTCATGATGTTCTGCCCTTCCAAGTCGATAATGTTCATGGTCGTCTTCTTGTCCAGCGGCATATTGTCATTGATGAGCTCCTTGAACGAAGCCAGTTGTTCGCTGTCAGGAAGTTCACCCGACAACAGCAGATAAGCCACTTCCTCAAAGCCGAAACGCTTCTCGCGCAGCAAGGCATGAGCAATGTCATCCAAATCGTATCCGCGATAGAATAACTTACCCGGAATAGCCTTCAATCCCTGGTCTGTGCGTTCATAACCTACCACATTACCAATCTTTGTCAGTCCCACGAGCACACCCGTACCATCTTCGTTACGCAGCCCCCGCTTTACATTGTATTTCGTGAACAGTTCATTGTCGATGCGGCATGCCTGCTTGGCACACTCGGAAAGTTTGTAAACTATATATTCTTTCTTCATAAACTTCTCTTTTTATCCATTAAAAACACTCCGACAAGAAAATCCTCCGACTATTACAGCAAAGAAATGATTTCCTGTCCAAATTCATTCGTGCCCAACGCGTGGCCATTCGGCATGAAACGCGCCAAATCATGAGTAGCCTTCCCTTTCGAGAAAGCTTTCTCCAAAGCATTCACAATCAGTTGGGCAGCTTCTTTCCAGCCCATGTACTCCAGCATCATGACAGAAGAAAGCAGCAAGGAACACGGATTCACCACATTCTTTCCGGCAATGTTCGGTGCCGTGCCGTGAGTCGCTTCAAAGATGGCATGTCCGCTCTTGTAATTGATGTTGGCTCCCGGTGCGATACCGATACCGCCCACCATGGCAGCCAGCTGGTCGGACACATAATCGCCGTTCAGGTTCAGCGTAGCAATGACCGAATATTCTTCCGGAATGAGCAGGGTATTTTGCAGGAAAGCATCTGCAATGCAATCCTTCACCACCACTTTTCCATCGTTGATGGCTTTGGCTACGGCAGCCTTGGCAGACTCTTCACCCAGCTCTTTCTTCAGGCGGTCATATTCGTTCATAGTGAAAGTCTGGTCCTTGAACTCGGTTTCGGCCACTTCGTATCCCCAGCGCTTGAAACCTCCTTCCGTAAACTTCATGATATTTCCCTTGTGTACCAGTGTCACTGACGGCAGGCCGTGTTGCAATGCGTATTCAATGGCTGCACGTACCAGTCGCTGGGTACCTTCCTTTGACACGGGTTTCACACCAAATGAAGAGGTTTCCGGGAAACGTACCTTGGTCACACCCATCTCATCACGAAGGAAAGCATAGAATTTCTGTGCTTCCGGTGTACCTTGTTCCCATTCGATACCCGCATAAATGTCTTCCGTATTTTCGCGGAAAATGTGCATGTTCACCTTGTGCGGCTCTTTCACCGGAGAAACGACTCCTTTGAACCAGCGTACCGGACGCAGGCAGACATACAAATCGAGCGTCTGACGCAATGCCACGTTCAGCGAACGGATACCACCGCCTACCGGAGTGGTCAACGGACCTTTAATACCTACCAGATATTCCTTAAATG
This sequence comes from Phocaeicola sp. ICN-14070, assembly GCF_037892625.1. NCBI lineage: Bacteria > Pseudomonadati > Bacteroidota > Bacteroidia > Bacteroidales > Bacteroidaceae > Phocaeicola > Phocaeicola sp. ICN-14070. Next base: position 10,218 of record NZ_JBBKBF010000006.1, read on the forward strand.
CTTCCAGCGTAGCCTTCGGCAACCATTCACCAGTCTGCTCAAAAGCCTTTCCACCGGCCAGCACCTCTTTCCATTCAATACGGCGCTTACCTACGTAGGCCAGCTCTACCGCTGTATTGACAATTTTCTGACAAACCGGAGTGATTTCTGCTCCTACTCCATCCCCTTCAATAAAAGGAATCACTACGTGATCGGGAACCACCAGTTTCCCGTCCTGCATATACATCTTATTGCTCATTTCTCTCATTTTTTAAAGGTGTTCAAGGCTGAACCGGCCTTAAACCAGTTAATTTGCATTTCATTATAGGTATGAAGCACTTCGAAAGTTTCTGTCGTGCCGTCTTCGTGCGTCAACACGGCATGCAACGGTTTACCCGGAGCAAAGCGTTGCAATCCCAAGATAGAAATCCGGTCGTGCTCACGTACCTTGTCGTAATCGTTCTTGTCGACAAAAGTCAGTGCCAGCATACCCTGTTTCTTCAAGTTTGTTTCATGAATACGGGCAAAGCTCTTGGCCAGAATTACCCGTACGTTCAGGAAGCGCGGTTCCATGGCGGCATGTTCACGACTGGAACCCTCTCCGTAATTTTCTTCTGCCACTACGATAGAGCCCATGCCCTTTGCCTTGTACTGCTTGGCCACTGCTGAAACGGCTTCATATTCGCCAGTCAGCTGATTCCATACGCAGTTAGTCTTACCGTTGAATGCATTGACAGCACCCATCAGCATATTATCGGAAATATTTTCCAGGTGTCCGCGAAAGCGTAACCACGGTCCGGCCATAGAGATGTGGTCGGTAGTACATTTTCCCTGCGTCTTAATCAGCAGCGAAAGTTCCATGAAGTCTTCTCCGTTCCATGCAGCAAACGGTTCCAGTTTCTGCAAGCGCTGTGAGTCCGGCTGAATGGTCACTTCCACCTTTCCTCCGTCGGCCGAAGGAGCCACATAGCCATTGTCATCTACTGTAAATCCTTTCTGTGGCAGTGTTTCCCCTGTCGGCGGATCAAGTCTGACTTCTTCTCCCTTCTCATTTTTCAGGGTATCCGTCAGCGGATTAAAGCACAAGTCGCCTGCAATGGCAAACGCCACAGCCATTTCCGGTGAAGCAATGAACGCATGTGTGTTCGGATTGCCATCGGCACGCTTGGCAAAGTTACGGTTGAACGAAGTCACGATAGAATTGGCCCGAAGCGGATCGTCAGTCACACGCTTCCACTGTCCGATACAAGGACCGCAGGCATTGGTCATCACCACACCGCCGATACTCTTCAAGTCCTCAATCATGCCGTCGCGCTGAGCCGTGCAATATACCTGTTCCGAACCGGGATTGATAATCAGAGAAGCCTGCATCTTCAAACCTTTTGCCTTTACCTGACGGGCTACCGAAGCTGCACGACTCAAATCCTGATAAGAAGAGTTGGTACAAGAACCTATCAATCCCACTTCCATCTTCTGCGGGAACCCTTCCTTCTTCACACGGGCAGCAAATTCCGATACCGGACAAGCTGCATCGGGCGTAAACGGTCCGTTCACATACGGTTCCAGTGCAGAAAGGTCGATTTCAATCAAACGGTCGTAATATTTCTCCGGCTGCTGTGCCACTTCCGCATCTGCCCGCAAATCGGCCGCATTAGCCTCAGCCAGTTCGGCAATATCCTCACGCCCGGTAGCACAGAGGTAGCGCTTCATCTCCTCATCGTAAGGGAAAACAGAAGTCGTAGCTCCCACCTCAGCTCCCATGTTACAGATAGTAGCCTTGCCGGTAGCAGACAATGAGCGGGTTCCCTCTCCGAAATATTCAATAATGGCATTCGTTCCTCCCTTCACGGTGAGAATACCTGCCAGTTTCAAAATCACATCTTTTGGCGAAGCCCATCCGTTCAACGCACCGGTCAGCTTCACTCCAATTAGTTTCGGCATCTTCAATTCCCATTCCATACCGGTCATTACGTCCACTGCGTCGGCACCGCCCACGCCAATGGCAATCATACCCAATCCACCGGCATTCGGGGTGTGTGAGTCGGTTCCCACCATCATGCCACCCGGAAACGCATAGTTCTCAAGTACGACCTGATGAATGATACCTGCTCCCGGTTTCCAGAAGCCGATGCCGTACTTCGAAGCCACACTTTTCAGAAAATCGTATACCTCTTTATTAGTAGTGCAAGCAGAAGGCAAATCCTCTTCCACTCCTTTATATGCTTGAATCAAATGGTCACAATGTACGGTAGCAGGAACAGCTGAAACGGATTTTCCCGCATTCATAAACTGCAACAGCGCCATCTGGGCCGTCGCATCCTGCATGGCTACGCGGTCCGGACGGAAGTTAACATACTCTTTCCCCCGACGGAAAGCTGTCACCGTGTTTTCGTCGTATAAATGTGCATACAATATTTTTTCAGCCAAAGTCATGGCACGCCCCAGTTTCTTACGGGCCTTTTCTACTTTTTCTGCATACGACGCATAGAACGTCTTCTGCATTTCCATGTCGTAAATCATCTGAACAATCTTTTATAACTTCGTGCGCAAATATATTGAAAATATCTCACAATATCACACTTGTATTAAATAAAAAACAACAATCTGCCACAAAACCTCATCCCTTTATAACAGAGGGCTGGTTTTTACCGCATTCCGGAAAACTTTTTGACACGTCATTATCCTTAAATTGAAAATTACCTGCATATTCTTGCTATTTTTCTTGTTCGTTTTCTACGTTTTCCTACTGCAAACCCTATGTTTCCCGTCGCAAAAACGTAGGGTTCCCGAACGGAAAACATACGGTTCCGCGACGGGAAACATAAAAAAACCTTGAAAAGTTTCCGAATAAACTTACCGAACTTAGAAAAAAACAGAGCCATCACATAAAAGCCCAATTATCCGCCTTTTCTGCCAGTAGAATCTCCCGCATTTTATTCGTTTTCTTCGGGATTTTTTGTAAGTTTGGAGAAACTCTTATTCAACTGTATTATGGAAACATATCTATTCTGGCTGGTCCCGGCGGCATCGCTGCTGGCATTGGCACTTGCCGGATACTTCTACCGGCAAATGAAGCAGGAAAGCGAAGGTACCCCCACCATGGCACGCATTGCATCGTATGTCCGGAAAGGAGCCATGTCTTACCTGAAACAGCAATATAAAATAGTTACCCTTGTATTTATCGGACTGGCTGCCTTGTTTGCCATCATGGCCTATGGGTTCAACTTGCAAAATCCGTGGGTACCCGTAGCATTCCTCACAGGAGGCTTTTTCTCCGGTCTGTCAGGTTATTTAGGCATGAAAACCGCTACGTATGCCTCTGCACGTACGGCAAATGCCGCACGCAACTCTCTGAACAAAGGATTAAAGGTGGCATTTCGCAGTGGAGCGGTTATGGGACTTGTGGTCGTAGGACTGGGATTGTTTGATATTTCTTTCTGGTACCTGCTGTTGGATTTCTGCATTTCGGAAGATGCACTGAACCCCACTGCCAAGTTGTGTGTCATCACCACCACGATGCTGACTTTTGGAATGGGCGCCTCCACCCAGGCTTTGTTTGCCCGTGTAGGAGGAGGTATTTATACCAAGGCGGCCGATGTGGGAGCTGACCTGGTGGGAAAAGTAGAAGCGGGCATTCCGGAAGACGACCCACGCAACCCGGCTACGATTGCCGACAATGTAGGCGATAACGTAGGTGATGTGGCCGGAATGGGAGCCGACCTCTACGAATCCTACTGCGGTTCGATTCTGGCTACCGCTGCCCTGGGAGCAGCTGCCTATATCGGCACGGGAGATACCGCCATGCAGTTTAAAGCCGTCATCGCCCCGATGCTGATTGCAGCCGTAGGTATTATCTTGTCCATCATCGGCATTTTTGCCGTGCGCACCAAAGAAAATGCAGGAATGAGAGAATTGCTCAAGGCTTTGTCTACAGGCACCAACCTCAGTGCGGGATTGATTGTCATCGCCACCTTTAGCATTCTTTGGGTACTGCAAATTGATAACTGGCTGTATATTTCACTGGCTGTAGTCATCGGACTGATTGTAGGCATCGTCATCGGACAATCTACTGAATTCTACACTTCCCAATCCTACAAGCCCACTCAAAAACTGGCGGAAAGCGGAAAAACAGGTCCGGCAACCGTCATCATTTCGGGCATCGGATTAGGAATGGTATCCACTACGATTCCGGTCATTGCAGTTGTAGCCGGCATCATCCTGTCCTACTGGCTGGCCTCTGGTTTCGATTTCACCAACATCAGCATGGGACTTTATGGCATCGGTATCGCTGCCGTGGGTATGCTGTCCACTTTAGGCATCACATTAGCCACGGATGCCTACGGACCGATTGCCGACAATGCAGGTGGTAATGCGGAAATGAGTGGTTTGGGAGCAGAAGTCCGCAAACGCACAGATGCACTGGATTCACTGGGCAATACCACAGCCGCTACGGGTAAAGGTTTCGCCATCGGTTCTGCCGCCCTGACCGGACTGGCACTACTGGCTTCTTATATTGAAGAAATACGCATCGGCCTGGAACGTATCGGTACCACCGTACTGGAACTTCCCAACGGACTGGAAGTAATGATTCGGGAAGCCGGATTCACGGACTTCATGATGTTCTACGATGTCACGCTTATGAATCCCAAGGTACTTTCAGGAATGTTTATCGGTAGCATGATGGCCTTTCTGTTCTGCGGACTGACCATGAATGCTGTAGGAAGAGCAGCTGCCCACATGGTAGAGGAAGTACGCCGGCAGTTCCGTGAAATCAAAGGTATTCTGGAAGGAAAGACTGAACCTGACTACGCACGCTGTGTACAGATTTCCACTCTTGGTGCACAAAAAGAAATGGTATTCCCGTCACTGCTGGCCATCATCGCCCCCATTGTGACAGGTCTGCTGTTTGGTGTGCCGGGCGTCATCGGTCTGCTGATAGGAGGACTTTCCTCAGGTTTCATTTTAGCGATTTTCATGGCCAATTCCGGAGGTGCCTGGGACAATGCCAAGAAATACGTGGAAGAAGGAAACTTTGGCGGGAAAGGCAGTGAAGTACACCGGGCCACAGTCGTAGGCGATACGGTAGGTGACCCGTTTAAAGATACCTCCGGTCCCAGCCTGAACATCCTGATTAAACTGATGAGCATGGTAGCCATCGTCATGGCAGGTCTGACCGTTTCATGGAGCTTATTCTAACAATAAAAATTCCCCCGCCAACCTAAAACCGTGACGGGGGAATTTGCATATAGAATTTACAATTCTTCTTTTGCCAACACATGACAATGATGTGCCTCAAGCACTTTCAGACACTGTGACATGTCATTCGGCTTGATAACCACATGAGCCTGATCGGCTTGTGCAAACGCATACATATACTCAATGAAAATCTGCTCTTCGGCCAAGTATTCCAATACCACAGCCAACGAGCCGGGCACATTGGCACACGAAAGACAAACCACATCGGTCGACATCACGGCAAAATTCTTTTCACGCAATACTTCTACCGCCTTGTCCACATCAGACACAATCAGTCGCAGAATACCAAAATCTGCTGTTTCGGCCATACTAAAAGCGTGCATATTGATACCGTTTGCTCCCAAAGTATGCACTACATCATTGATTCTTCCGGTCTTGTTTTCCAAGAAAACAGACAATTGCTTAATTATCATAGTTCTTTTTGCTTTAGTTATACCAATACTCGTTTATCTATCACACGCTTGGACTTCCCTTCGCTGCGGGTAATGCTGTTCGGTTCTACCAATTTCACGTCGGCACTGATGGACAATACACTCTTCAAGCGGTCGGACAGTGTTTTCTTCAGTTTCAGCATGGAACCGATGTCATCACTGAAGAAATCACGACGCACTTCCACCTGTACTTCCAGGGTATCCAGATTGTTCTTGCGGTCTACCACCAGCATATATTGCGGTTCGAACTCTTTCATACCCAGAATAACACTTTCTACCTGGGACGGGAAGACATTGATACCACGGATAATCAGCATATCATCGCTTCGGCCCATAATCGGCGTCATACGCACACTGGTACGACCGCACGGACACGCATCGGCAATCAGCGAAGTCAGGTCCTTCGTACGGTAACGCAACAACGGCATGCCCTCTTTGGTCAATGTGGTAAATACCAGTTCTCCCTGTGTGCCGTATGGAAGAGATTCCAGGGTAACCGGATCGATAATTTCCGGATAGAAATGGTCTTCGTTGATGTGAGAGCCATATTGCTCCTGACATTCGTAAGATACACCCGGACCCATAATCTCACTTAACCCATAAATATTGTATCCTTTCAAGCCCAAACGGTTCTGTATTTCCTGACGCATGTTTTCGGTCCAAGGCTCAGCTCCGAACGCACCGATACGCAGTCCTAATTCCTCTTTCCGGATACCCATCTTTTCTACCACCTCTGCCAGATACAAGGCATACGAAGGGGTACAGGCAATACCCGTAATGTGTAAATCGCGAATCAAACGTACATGCTTTTCCGTATTTCCTGTAGAAGCCGGAATTACGGTAGCTCCTAAGTTCTCTACTCCATAATGTGCGCCCAATCCTCCGGTAAACAATCCATAGCCATAGCTTACGGAGAAAGTATCGTCACGGGTCACCCCGTATGCCGACAGACAGCGTGACATCACTTCCGACCAGATGGACAAGTCGCGACGTGTATAGCCCACAATCGTAGGATTACCCGTTGTACCGGAAGAAGCATGTACACGCACCACCTCTGAAGGAGGAGCCGCCATCAGTCCGTAAGGATAATTGTCACGTAAATCCTGTTTGGTAGTAAAAGGCAGTTTGGTAATATCGTCTATGCTCCGGATATCATCTGGAGTCAGGTCCATTTCCTGCATTTTATGACGATAGAAAGGTACATTATGGTACACATACTGCACCAGTTTGCATAAGCGTTTTCCTTGCAGCTCGCGCATCTGTTCACGCGGCATACATTCTTTGTTCGGATTCCAAATCATAAGCTGTGTTTTTCTTTATTTCAGTAGTAGTTTTGTGATTTCTTATTTCAGCGGATGGTCTTCCTGAAACGCTTTCATACGTTCCTCCAGCACCGGATAAAGTTCTTCACGCATGCGCGACGTACAGGCTCTCACTCCTTGCTGTTCACTTCCAGTGGTAGACAAGGAAATACTGCTCACGCCATACATCATCAATTCACGCAGCAATTCGCCTCCTGTCAGTCCGGGGTATCCCAAAGTGAAGAAGAAACCATCGCCCACCTGCTGAGTGACATCCTTATCATACACAATCGAGAAACCGTGGTCAGTAAAAATCTGCTTCATCCGGCGTGCCCGACGTTCATACTCGCGTACATCTTCTACGAAGTTGATTTCTCCTGAAATGGATTTCTCCAACATCTCGGCCATGGCATACTGAGTAGTAGCCGTACAACCGGAGGTAATCATGTACATGATAGAAGCGATGAAAGTCGGTCCGAATACGCCTGAATCTTCATAACGGGCTGCCAGGGCCGGATACTGCGTATCAAACAATTTATCGGACACGCAGGCTAAAGCTATACGCTGGCCGGCATAGCTGAAAATCTTGGACGCCGACAACATCAGAATATAATTATCGGTATAACGTGCAACCGTAGGTACAAAAGGTGGCTGGTAAGGACGGCCGAACGCATGACGGAAGTCCATGCAGAAATAAGCCTGGTCTTCCAGCACAATTACATCGTACTTCGTAGCCAGCTCTCCAATAATCTTCAATTCACTTTCTTCCAGACAAATCCATGCCGGATTATTAGGGTTAGAATATACTACAGCGGCAATATCTCCTTTTGACAGAAAACTTTCCAGTTTGGCACGCAGCGGTTCGCCACGGAAATCATGAATGTCGAACAACTCCCACTCAATGCCTAAAATGCGCAACTGAGATTTTTGTATCGGGAAACCTGGGTCGATAAACAAGACCTTGTTCTTTCCCGGAATTCGTTGGGTACAGGCGATAAAGGCACCGAAAGAAGCTGCCACAGAACCGGTAGTGGGCAGACATGCCCGCGGAGAAATATCAATATCGATAAAGGCTTTCACGAAACGTGAAGCAGCCTGTTTCAGTTCTACGACTCCGGCAGCTGCCGGATATTGCGAACCGACTCCTCTATCGAGAGCTTTCTTCTCTGCCTCAATACCTATTTTATTGGCCGGAAGACCGGGAGATCCCTGGTCCATCCGGATAAAAGGAATACCTGTCAGTTCTTCCAAGCGGGAAGCTACCAGCAACACATCCCCTATGGTTGCATTGGCCAAGTCGGCCACTTTCATTTCCTTCGCTACGGAATTTACCAGCTCTTCACTAAACACGCGACTCATAGGCTCTCAGAATTTCAACTGTTTGACATATTCATGACCTATATCGAAGGCACGATAGTTCATCTGCACCACTTCTTCGCCTTTTGACGCAAAAATACGGCCTACACTTTCGCGCAAGACTTCTGCATCCAGGATTTTCAGGAAAGGAGCGGCAGCCCCTAACAGAATGACATTGGCCGATTTGGGCATGTGATTTTCTTTCGCCAGATTTTCCACATCCAGCACGACTACATGAGGCTGTGACTTCAATTCCTGCATCAGCTTTTCTTCGTCCGGATAGTTCGGAATGTTTTTGAAAGGAGCAGCCGAAGTGATAATCCATCCGTCTTTTGACAGATACGGCAGGTAGCGCAAAGCTTCCATCGGCTCCAGTGAGATAATCATATCAGCCGTTCCCAAGGCAATCAGGTCGGAAGCAATCGGGGCATCCGACAGGCGAAGGTTAGACTGTACATCTCCTCCACGCTGGCTCATTCCGTGTACTTCGGCTTGTTTCAAGTTCAACCCTAAATGAAGAGCTGCTTCTCCGATAATCGTAGCGATGGACAAGATTCCCTGTCCGCCGACTCCTGAAAGTATAATATCTGTTTTCATTGTTTCTGTGCTTTTTGCTGTTTCAGTTTCCGGTTCAAAGTCTGCATACATTCCCTGCGCGGAATAATGACAGATACACCGTTGTATTCTATTTCCTCACGAATAACACGGGTAATTTCTTCCATGTTCTTAGGAAGCGGCACTACAACCCGCACATGTTCCGGTTCTACTCCCAAGCCCAGACAAATGGCTTCGAACTTATTGGTTCCGGCTGAATCCTGTCCTCCGGTCATGGCAGTAGTCAAATTATCAGAAATAACCACCGTGATATTGGACTTGTCATTCACGGCATCCAGCAGACCGGTCATTCCAGAGTGAGTAAATGTGGAGTCGCCAATCACTGCAATAGACGGGAACAAGCCTGCATCCGCAGCCCCCTTGGCCATGGTAATGGAAGCTCCCATATCCACGCAACTGCTCAACGTACGGAACGGAGGAAGTGCGCCCAGTGTATAGCAACCGATGTCACCGAAAATCTTGGCATCCGGATATTCGGCAGCTACTTTATTCAGTGCATCGTATACATCACGATGTCCGCACCCCTTACACAAAGCAGGAGGACGGGGAACTACATTCTGAGCGGCAGCATAAACCGGTTCGCAAGAAAGTCCCAAAGCCTGACGCACATTATCCGGCGTCAATTCTCCCGTACGGGGCAATTCACCACTTAAACGACCTTTCACCACATATTTAGAAGGAAGAATACCTTTCAGCTGTTCTTCAACAAAAGGCTGTCCGTCTTCTACTACCAGAATCTCTTTGCAAGAGTCGGCCAGACGGGTCAAGGTTTCCACCGGTAAAGGATACTGTGAAATCTTCAGCAAAGGATACGGACATCCATCCGGATAGGTTTCCATCACGTAGTTGTAGCCAATTCCACAAGCCACGATTCCTTTCTCAGCTATACCTTCTTGGCTTGCCAACCGATTAAATGCAGACTGTTCAGCCTCATCGCGTAACTTTTCCTGAGTAGCGATGGCTTCCACATACCGGCGGCGGGCATTACCGGGTAAAAGTACCCAATCAGAAGGAACCGACGCACGCCCCGTGCAAGTCACTTCCTTTCCTGATTCCTGCACTTCGACTGCCGCACGAGAGTGTGCCATGCGGGTAGTAATGCGCATCAGTACCGGCGTACGCATTTGTTCCGAAAGTTCGTATGCATACGACATCATGTCGTAAGCTTCCTGCTGGGAAGACGGTTCCAGCATCGGAATCAGGGCAAACTTGCCGTAAAAACGGGAATCCTGCTCATTCTGAGAAGAGTGCATGGACGGGTCATCAGCAGCCAGTACCACTACCCCTCCGTTCACGCCTGTAATGGCAGAATTGACAAACGCATCGGCACAGACGTTCATTCCCACGTGTTTCATGCAGACCAAGGCACGTTTCCCTACATAAGAAACACCCAAGGCAGCTTCCATAGCTGTTTTTTCATTGGTGCACCAGCTGCTGTGCAAACCACGTTCTTTTGCTATCGGAGAGTTTTGAATATATTCCGTAATTTCAGTAGAGGGAGTTCCCGGATAAGCATACACTCCCGAAATCCCCGCGTGAATGGCTCCCAGCGCAATGGCCTGGTCGCCCAACAATAAGCGTTTATTTTTCATATAATATAGAAATTAATTCAGTGTAAAAGAGTCGGCATCGTTCAATACCGGAAATTTTTTCCGGAACGACTGCAGTTCCTCCATATCAATCACAACTTCTGCAAAGCCTTCTTCCCCATCCGCACAAGCAGAAAGTGTTTTGCCATACGGGTCAATGCCCGCCGTTCCACCACTATATTCGCAATAAGGATCTTTTCCTACCCGGTTTACCCCGAGTACATAGCACTGGTTCTCGATGGCACGGGCACGCAACAAAGCTTTCCAGGCTTCCACTCTGGGCGAAGGCCAGCTGGCTACATAAATCGCCGCATCATAATCACCCCGGTTACGTGACCATACCGGGAAACGCAGGTCATAGCAGACCTCCAGCAGGAAACGAACGCCACGGAAGTTCACAACCACCCGTTCCTGTCCGGCTGTATAGTGTTTGTCTTCCCCTCCATACGTAAACAGATGCTTTTTATTGTACCACTGCACGTTTCCGTCAGGATGCACAAAGTAGAAGCGGTTATAGAACTTTCCATTTTCCTCGACTGAAACACTTCCGGCAATGGCACAATTACGTTCGGCAGCTTTTTGCTTCATCCACTGAAGGGTAGCACTATCAGATGATTCAGCAATACCTTCCGGCGAAGTACAAAATCCGGTGGAAAACATTTCCGGAAGAACAAACAAGTCTGTATCTTGTGCGTGGGCACTGATGAGTTTATCCATGTAAGCCACATTGGTTGCAGGATCGGCCCAACAAATATCTGTCTGTAGTAAAATAACTTTCATGCTTTTCATTCATTAGAAACGCCCAAAGGTAACAAATTAATCATAGAAACCAAAAATTAGCATCAAAATACTTCAAAGGCATACGTATTTGTATATTTTTGCAAACGCTTATACAAAAATACCTCGACACGTTGCTGTCAAGATCTCGACTCGAACGTGACGAGACATCCGCACGAACGTGTCAAGACCTCGTCACGTACGTGTCGAGGTAAAAACGTCAAGAACATGATGATAAAACCCCAGCCTGCTGTCTGTTTTTCATGAAATAGTCGTGGCTTTTTATCCTAAAAGAACCTTATAAATAGGGATTATTTGCAAAATGTTTTTTATTTTTGTGCCCAGAATGAGTTAATATACTAACAAATGAACGTATTAGAATTAAGCGAACAGGAAATAATCAGACGCAACAGCCTGAATGAGTTGAGAGCAATGGGGATTGAACCATACCCTGCTGCCGAGTATGTAACCAACGCTTTTTCGACTGACATAAAAGCCGAATTCAAAGATGATGCTGAACCTCGCAAAGTATCCGTTGCAGGACGTATCATGTCTCGTCGTGTAATGGGAAAAGCGTCTTTCATTGAATTACAGGATTCTAAAGGCCGTATACAAGTATATATAACCCGCGATGATATCTGTCCGGATGAAAACAAAGATTTATATAATGTAGTTTTCAAACGTTTGCTGGATTTAGGTGATTTTGTAGGAATCGAAGGTTTTGTATTCCGCACCCAGATGGGCGAAATCTCTATCCATGCACAAAAACTGACAGTATTGTCGAAATCAATTCGTCCGCTCCCGATTGTAAAATACAAAGACGGAGTAGCTTACGATAAGTTTGAAGACCCTGAACTCCGTTACCGTCAGCGCTATGTAGACCTGGTAGTAAACGACGGAGTAAAAGAAATCTTCCTGAAACGGAACAAGGTCTACAACTCTATGAGAGAGTATTTCAACTCCAAAGGATATATCGAAGTAGAAACTCCGATTCTTCAGTCAATTGCCGGAGGTGCTGCAGCACGTCCGTTTATCACTCACCACAATGCGTTGGATATTCCATTGTACATGCGTATTGCCAGTGAGTTGTACCTGAAGAGACTGATTGTGGGTGGTTTCGAAGGTGTGTATGAAATCGGTAAGAACTTCCGTAACGAAGGTATGGACCGCACACACAATCCGGAATTTACCTGTATGGAAATCTACGTAGCTTACAAGGATTACAACTGGATGATGAAGTTTACAGAAAACATGATTGAAAAAATCTGTCTGGATGTAAACGGTACTACAGAAGTACAGGTAGGCGACAACGTAATCAGCTTCAAAGCTCCGTTCAAACGTGTAACCATGCTGGATTCTATCAAGGAATTCACGGGCTATGACCTGACTGGTATGAACGAAGAGCAGATTCGTGAAGTTTGCAAGAAACTTAACATGGAAATTGATGACACCATGGGTAAGGGCAAGCTGATTGACGAAATCTTCGGCGAATTCTGCGAAGGCAACTACATTCAGCCGACTTTCATCACTGACTATCCTATCGAAATGTCTCCGCTGACAAAAAAACACCGCAGCAATCCGGATCTGACAGAACGTTTTGAGCTGATGGTGAACGGTAAAGAACTGTGTAATGCTTACTCTGAATTGAATGACCCGATTGACCAGCTGGAACGCTTCGAAGAGCAGATGAGACTGAGCGAAAAAGGAGACGATGAAGCGATGATTATCGACAAGGACTTCGTTCGCGCATTGGAATACGGTATGCCTCCTACTTCGGGTATGGGTATCGGTATGGACCGTCTGGTGATGCTGATGACTGGCCAAAGCACTATTCAGGAAGTGTTATTCTTCCCGCAGATGCGTCCAGAAAAAGTAATCCCGAAAGATGCACCTGCTAAATTCATGGAATTAGGAATCACAGAAGAGTGGGTTCCGGTAATTCAGAAAGCCGGATATAATCTTGTGACTGATATGAAGGAAGTGAATCCGCAGAAACTTCATCAGGACATTTGTGGCATCAACAAGAAATACAAACTGGAACTTGCCAACCCCACAGTAGACGAAGTTGCTGGCTGGATAGAAAAGATTAAATAAATGAATGAAAGTGTATGAAGGACAAAGAATATTCCTTGTCCTTCATATCTGTTTTTCATTAAATATAAGAGTATGAAATTACCCGGGAAAATAGCGATTATGGGGGGAGGCAGCTGGGCCACCGCTATAGCTAAAATCATTTTAACCCAGGCTGAATCCATAAACTGGTACATGCGCCGTGACGACCGAATTGAAGAATTCAAGCGTCTGGGTCACAATCCAGCCTATCTGACAAGTGTGCGTTTCGACATAAAATGCATCAACTTTTCATCAGACATCAACAAGGTAGTGAGAGAGTCAGACACACTGATTTTTGTCACCCCCTCACCGTATCTGAAAAGTCACCTCAAAAAGCTAAAAACCAAACTGAAGGATAAATTCATCGTTACTGCTATCAAGGGTATCGTACCCGACGAAAACCTTATCGTATCCGATTATTTCCACAAGATTTATGACGTTCCAGAAAACAACATAGCCGTACTGGCAGGTCCCTGTCATGCGGAAGAAGTGGCATTGGAACGGCTTTCTTACCTCACCGTAGGATGCAAAGACATTGAAAAAGCCAAGATGTTCGCACGGCAACTGGCCGGTCACTACATCAAGACTTCGGTCAATACGGACGTAGCCGGCATTGAATATGCTTCCGTACTGAAGAATGTATATGCCATTGCAGCCGGAATCTGCAGCGGTCTGAAATATGGAGACAATTTCCAGGCCGTACTGGTATCCAATGCCTTACAGGAAATGAACCGGTTCTTAGATACCGTACATCCCGTAAACCGTTGTACAAACGATTCTGCCTACCTGGGCGACCTCCTCGTGACTTCTTATTCCAATTTCAGCCGTAACCGCGTGTTCGGTACCATGATTGGTAAGGGATATTCCGTAAAAAGCGCACAGATTGAAATGGAAATGATTGCCGAAGGGTATTATGGCACCAAATGTATCAAGGAGCTGAACAAGCACCTGCATGTCAATATGCCCATTGTGGATGCCGTCTATAATATTCTTTACGAACGTATATCACCAATGATAGAAATCAAATTATTAACTGACTCATTTAGATAAAATCAGAAAACAGTTATGGAAAACATTAAACTGAACATTGAAAAGACTTTAGATTTTATATCTAAGGAAAAATTGGCTTCTTATGAACCAAAGGTAAAAGCTTGTATGGAAACGCTGGAAAAAGGCACAGGCTTAGGAAACGACTTCTTGGGTTGGTTGCATTTACCTTCTTCCATCACAAAGGAACACTTGAATGACCTGAAAGCTACTGCACAGACACTTCGCGAAAACTGCGACGTAGTAATCGTAGCTGGTATCGGAGGAAGTTATTTGGGCGCACGTGCGGTCATTGAAGCGATGTCAAACAGCTTTGCTTGGTTGCAGGAGAAAAAAGCCGGACAGCCTACAATTATTTTTGCCGGACACAACATCAGCGAAGACTACTTGTTCGAACTGACTGAATTCCTGAAAGACAAAAAATTTGGTGTAATCAACATATCTAAATCTGGAACAACTACAGAAACTGCTCTTGCTTTCCGTTTGCTGAAAAAGCAGTGCGAAGACCAAAGAGGTAAAGAAATGGCTCGCAAGGTTATCGTAGCTGTTACAGATGCAAAGAAAGGTGCAGCACGTACAACAGCCGACAAGGAAGGTTACAAATCATTTATCATTCCTGACAATGTAGGCGGACGTTTCTCTGTATTGACTCCGGTAGGCTTGCTTCCTATTGCAGTAGCTGGAATCGACATTGACCAGCTGGTTGCCGGTGCTTGCGAAATGGAAAAGGTTTGTGCCAACGAAAACATGTACGAAAACCCGGCTGCTTTGTATGCTGCTACTCGTAACGAACTGTATCAGAGCGGAAAGAAAATTGAAATCTTAGTAAACTTCCAGCCGAAACTTCACTACTTCATGGAATGGTGGAAACAGCTGTATGGTGAATCCGAAGGTAAAGACCTGAAAGGTATCTATCCGAGTTCTGTAGACTTCTCTACTGACCTGCACTCTATGGGACAGTGGATTCAGCAGGGGGAACGCAGCATCTTCGAAACAGTAGTTTCTGTAGAAACTCCAAGCCATGAACTTCACTTCCCGAGCGATGAAGAAAATCTGGATGGTCTGAACTTCCTGGCAGGCAAACGCATCGATGAAGTAAACAAGATGGCCGAACTCGGTACACAGCTTGCACACGTAGACGGTGGAGTTCCTAACCTGCGTGTAAGCGTTCCTTCACTGAACGAATACTACCTGGGACAGCTTATCTATTTCTTCGAAAAGGCTTGCGGAATCAGCGGATACCTGCTCGAAGTAAATCCGTTCAACCAGCCGGGTGTAGAAGCTTACAAGAAAAACATGTTTGCTCTTCTGAACAAGCCGGGATACGAAAAAGAATCTGAAGCAATCCAGGCTCGTCTGAAAAAATAAATAAACGAGAGTTTATCACTCCGTTTTTTGACTGACAGGCACGAATTACATGAAAAGCACTCTTTCTTCTACAAGGAAAGTGCATTCATGTAATGCGTGCCTGAATATTATAAACCATATCATCATGTTCCAACAAGAAATCAACCAATATCTTACCACCCATCATTATACACGCATTAATTTAAAGGCCGTATTGTTCGATATGGACGGAGTATTGTTCGACTCCATGAAGAACCATGCCACCGCTTGGCATGAGGCAATGAAGCAATACGGAATGAGCCTTAGCAAAGAGGAAGCCTACCTCCACGAAGGACGTACCGGTGCGGCAACCATCAACATCGTCAGTCAAAGAGAAAGAGGCTATGAGGCCGATGAAGAAGAAATCAAACGAATCTATCAGACAAAGAGTGATATATTCAATCAGTTGCCCAAAGCCGACCCTATGCCCGGTGCTTTCGAGGTGCTGAAGAAAATAAAAGAAGCCGGACTGACTCCAATGGTGGTTACCGGTTCCGGACAACTTTCCTTATTAGACAAACTGAACCATTATTTCCCAGGCATTTTCCAGCGGGAACTGATGGTGACTGCTTTCGATGTAAAATACGGAAAACCCAATCCCGAACCTTACCTGATGGCTTTGCAGAAAGCCGGCATACAAGCCAACGAAGCAGTAGTCATTGAAAATGCGCCGTTAGGGGTCAGAGCGGGAGTAGCTGCCGGAATCTTCACCATCGCATTGAACACCGGCCCGCTTCCAGACAACGTACTTCTGCAAGAAGGTGCCAACATCTTGTTTCCGTCCATGTCTGCGTTTAATGAGAATTGGGAAACTTGCCGCCAAAGTTTACAAGAAGTATCTCTATAAAGAAAAATCCACGGAAAACTAAAACTAACATTTCAGTTTCCCGTGGATTTTTTATGCCAAATAATTACTTATTCCAAAGCAAACAGCTTGCTTCTTGACAATAGAGAAGAGCCTATAACATTTGCCTTTTCTTTCAGTTCAGACAACACAATATCTGAGTCTTTATACATCAAGTTCAACGTATACTTACGAACTGCAGAAATAACCGGTGGCAACAAATACTCTCCCACCTTCGAGAATTCTCCTCCAATAATTACCTGTTCCGGATTGAACACATTAATCAGGTCACCAATATGGCGTCCCAGCTTTGCACCGATTTCTTCCACCAATTCAATCGCCAGCACATCTTCACGACGAACAGCAGAAATAATATCAGCCAATGTAATCTCATCGATTGTCTTTTCTTTCAACAATACAGAGTTCTCTCCCTGACGCAGACGCGCAATAAACTTACGATACAAAGCAGAGCAAGACACTTCCGTTTCAATACATCCTTTTTTACCGCAATAACAAATCTGCTGATTGTCATATCCGTAATTATGACCAAATTCTCCGGCAAAGCCAGACATACCAGAATACAACTTACCATCTATAATGATAGCAAGCCCCAGCCCCCAGTTTACATTCACATAAATCAGGTTCTTCGGACATTTTTCTGAACGCATGATGTATTCTCCGTAAGCCATTGCACGGCTATCGTTATCAATACATACATTAATACCCATTCTTTCTGTGAACATCTCAGCCAAAGGTTTGTCACCATAAGTCAGATGCGTGTAGCTGCAACCTGTTTCCGGATTTACTCTTCCGGTCATACCAATACAGATATTCAAAATCTTTGATTTATCACACGGAAGCTCATCGATAAACGTTTCTATCTCCTGACAGATACGCTCCAAACATTCCGGTGTATTTTCCAGCTTAAATGGTATTTCCATTTTGGTCTGAAGTTCTTCTCCCTTAAAGTTGATAGCCCCCAGACTTAATGACTGTACAGCCAGAGCGACTCCTATAAAATAGGCAGAATCCGCATTCAAGCCATACAAACTTGGATGGCGTCCTCCACTGGTTTCCAGTTTTCCACAATCGTTCACATATCCTTCCTTGCACATTTCATCTACAAATTTTGTCACGGTAGGAACACTTAGTCCCATCGACTTGGACAAATCTGTAATTGTAGTGCTACCCGCATAAATCAAGTGCGTAATGATACGTTGCTTCACCAATGCACTTTTAACGCCTTTCTGTATATTCGTCAATAGAGTCTGACCCATATTTGTTATTTTTTATAGAAACATTTACAAATGTAGAATTTTTCTTTAAAAACTCATACATAAAAAATCTATTTTTTTATTTGCCTTTCTGAATAAGCTTTGATATATTTGCATAGAGTAAGAATTTCTTATCAATTAAGGAACAAGTTAATTTAATTTCAATATTCAAAATTCTAACCACCATGAGATTAATCATTGAACCCGATTACAGTTCTCTGTCCAACTGGGCAGCAAACTATGTTGCAAAAAAAATCAACGCAGCTAATCCAACCAAAGAAAAACCGTTTGTATTAGGACTTCCCACAGGTTCATCTCCTCTGGGTATGTATAAAGCCCTGATTGAATTAAACAAAAAGGGAGTGGTATCATTCAAGAATGTAGTGACTTTCAATATGGACGAATACGTAGGTTTGCCGGAATCTCATCCTGAAAGCTACCATTCATTTATGTTCAACAATTTCTTCAATCATATTGACATCTGCAAGGAAAACATTCACATCCTGAACGGTAATGCAGCCGATCTGGAAGCTGAATGCGCCAACTATGAAAAAGAAATTGAAAAGTTCGGCGGTATCGACCTGTTCTTAGGAGGTATTGGTCCTGACGGTCATATTGCTTTCAACGAACCGGGATCTTCACTGACTTCACGCACACGTGTGAAAACACTGACTACAGATACCATCATCGCTAACTCACGTTTCTTTGACAATGACGTAAATAAAGTGCCTAAGACTGCCTTGACTGTAGGAGTCGGAACTGTACTTTCTGCAAAAGAAGTGTTGATTATCTGTAACGGTCATAACAAAGCACGTGCTCTACAGCACGCAGTAGAAGGCGGCATCACACAGATGTGGACCATCAGCGCATTGCAGATGCACCAGCACGGTATCATCGTATGTGACGAAGCTGCTACCGATGAATTGAAAGTCGGCACCTACAAATACTTCAAGGATATTGAAAAGAACAACCTTTAATTCATTGACTCATGAGAACCAATCTTAGCTCTCAAATTTCACTGAACCGCGTTTCCCCA
Organism: Phocaeicola sp. ICN-14070; assembly: GCF_037892625.1. Taxonomy (NCBI): domain Bacteria; kingdom Pseudomonadati; phylum Bacteroidota; class Bacteroidia; order Bacteroidales; family Bacteroidaceae; genus Phocaeicola; species Phocaeicola sp. ICN-14070. Next base: position 29,221 of record NZ_JBBKBF010000006.1, read on the forward strand.
CGCTACTATCGTCCGGGAAACGCCGTAGAACGTTCTGTCCTTACACGACTGGAAAAAATCCCTACCAATATCTTTGAAACAATTGAAGAAGGTGTAGAACAAATTGCCAATGAAATCGTAGCTAAAATACAGGACAGACAACGTGAAGGAAAATTCTGTACAATCGCCATAGGTACAGGAGCTTCCCTCCGTCCACTGTTCACAGAACTGATTCGTAAACATAAAGACGAAGGAGTAAGCTTCCGTAATGTAGTCTTCTTCAACCTCTATGAATATTATCCGTTGGTTGAAGGTGCAGGAAGTAGCTTCAACCATTTAAACAAACTTTTCCTTTCACAGATAGACATTGACCACCAAAACATCTTTACGATGGATGGTAGCATTCCTCAGGAAGCTATCATTGAACACTGCCGCTTGTACGAACAGCGCATACAGACTTTTGGAGGTCTTGATATGGTCATTATGGGTATCGGCCGTGAAGGAAACATCGGTATGAATGAGCCGGGCTCACATGCCAGCTCTACCACCCGTCTGATTTTGGTTGATGCCACTTCCCGTTCTGAAGCCGCACGTAATATCGGTGTAGACAATCTTCCTCCCTGCTCCATCACCATGGGTATCAACACCATTATGGGAGCAAGAAAGATTTACATGCTGGCTTGGGGAGAAGACAAAGCAGACATCATCCGAAGCGCGATAGAAGATAAAGTAAGTGACACATTACCTGCATCTTACCTGCAACTTCATACAAATACTACCGTTTGTGTAGACCTGGCAGGAGCAGCCCATCTGACCCGTATCCAGCGTCCATGGCTAGTAACCAGCTGTGAATGGAACGACAAACTGGTGAGAAGTGCTATCGTATGGTTATGTACTACCCTGAACAAACCTATCCTGAAACTGACCAACAAGGATTACAACGAAAACGGCTTGAGCGAACTACTGGCTCTTTACGGCTCTGCCTACAATGCCAACATCAAGGTATTCAACGACCTGCAGCACACCATTACCGGATGGCCGGGCGGAAAACCGAATGCCGACGATACATACCGTCCGGAACGTGCCAAACCGTTCCCGAAACGTGTAGTCGTATTCTCTCCACATCCGGATGACGATGTAATCTCCATGGGAGGTACACTGCGCCGTCTCGTACAGCAGGGACATGAAGTACACGTAGCTTACGAAACTTCTGGAAACATTGCCGTAGGCGATGAAGAAGTAGTACGCTTCATGCATTTCATCAACGGCTTTAACCAGCTGTTCGAAAACAGTGAAGATAAAGTAATCTGCGACAAATACGCTGAAATCAAGCAGTTCTTCTCTACTAAGAAAGAAGGCGACATGGATACACGCGATATTCTGACCATCAAAGGTCTGATTCGCCGTGGTGAAGCTCGTACCGCTTGTACGTTCAACCATATTCCGCTCAGCCGTTGCCACTTCCTTGACCTTCCGTTCTATGAGACCGGAAAGATTGAAAAGAATCCTATCAGCGAAGCCGATGTAGAAATTGTGCTGAACCTGCTCCGCGAAGTAAAACCTCATCAGATTTACGTAGCCGGTGACTTGGCCGACCCGCACGGTACCCACCGTGTATGTACGGACGCTGTCTTTGCCGCTATTGATGAAGAGAAGAATGCCGGTGCAGAATGGCTGAACGACTGCCGCATCTGGATGTATCGTGGTGCATGGGCTGAATGGGAAATCGAAAACATCGAAATGGCCGTACCCCTGAGTCCGGAAGAACTTCGTGCAAAACGTAATTCTATCCTGAAACATCAGTCTCAGATGGAAAGCGCACCGTTCCTGGGCAATGACGAACGTCTGTTCTGGCAAAGAAGTGAAGACCGCAACCGTGGAACCGCTTCACTTTACGACCAGTTAGGTCTGGCTTGCTATGAAGCTATGGAAGCATTTGTAGAATATAAACCTATCTAAGTGCATATTACATTTTAAGCAAAAAGACACAGAAACGTAGAAGTCCATCTTCAGAGAAGAACTTCTCGTTTCCGTGTCTTTTTTATTTCTGTTTTTACCAAATCTTTATTACCTACATGAAAAAACTACTTATACCCGCATTTGCATTTTGGCTCAGTTGCCTCTTCCCGTCGTGCACCTCGACTTCTCCCAACCATTTTCTGAAAGAAGCCGATTACCGCAACAAGGTGGAAGCTGATTTCGGACAGAAAAAAGAGATTCTCAATCGGGGAAATCTTTTTGATATCTTCAATGAGGACATGTCACTGGAGGAACGGGAAGCCATGATGTTCCTGTATGCCTACATGACTCCAGGCGATATTTCCGACTATTCCGGAGAGTTTTACCTGAAAAATGTACGCCTGGCACTTCAGAACCGCAAAGAGACTTCATGGGGAGCCGGAATTCCTGACATGATATTCCGCCACTTTGTACTCCCAGTCAGAGTGAACAACGAAAACCTGGACAATGCACGCGAAGTGTTCCGTCAGGAACTGATGCCGCGTGTGGAAAAACTATCCATGTACGATGCCGTGCTGGAAGTAAACCACTGGTGTCATGAAAAAGTAATCTATACCCCGACCGACATCCGTACAAGTGCCCCGATGGCTACTGTCAAGACGGCTTACGGACGCTGCGGTGAAGAATCTACCTTCCTGGTAGCTGCTCTCCGCGCCGTAGGTATCCCTGCCCGTCAGGTGTACACTCCGCGCTGGGCGCATACCGACGACAACCATGCCTGGGTAGAAGCCTGGGTGGACGGCAAATGGTACTTCCTCGGTGCCTGCGAACCGGAACCCGTACTCAATTTAGGATGGTTCAACGCTCCTGCCAGCAGAGGTATGCTGATGCACACCAAAGTATTCGGTGCATACGACGGACCGGAAGAAGTGATGAAAACCACTGCCAACTATACGGAAATCAACATCATCGACAACTACGGACAGAGTGCACCCGTCACTGTTACGGTAGTAGATGCTCAGGGTAAAGCTGTAGAAGGCGCTCACGTAGAGTTCAAGATTTACAATTACGCTGAATTCTTCACCGTAGCCAACAAAACAACCGATGCACAAGGAAAAGCATCGCTTTCTGCCGGATTGGGCGACATGGTAGTCTACGCTTCGGCAAATGACCACTTCGGCTTGCAGAAAGTTTCTTTCGGAAAAGATAAAGAAGTCACATTGACGCTTTCTCACCGCCCGGGAGATGTATTTACCGATACCTTGCACATTGTGCCACCGGCAGAAAAGGCCAATTTCCCGGAAGTGACCGATGCACAGCGTAAGGAAAATACCCTGCGTATGGCTCAGGAAGATTCTATCCGCAACGCCTACGTAGCCAGCTTCCCTACCGAAGAAAAGGCCAAGGCTTTTGCAGAAGGACTGAAACTGGATGTGAACCAGACAAGCACATACATTCTGAAATCCAGAGGAAACCATGCGGACATCATGCAGTTCCTGTCGAATGCAGCAGAAAAGGGACAGGGTACCCGTGCATTGGAATTACTCAGCACACTGGCTGATAAAGACCTGCGCGATACACCTTGCAGCATTCTGGAAGACCATTTGTATGCTACCGATGCAAAAGCTGACGTGAAAGAAGTGCTTGCACCGCGCATTGCCACTGAAATGCTGACTCCTTATCGTACTTACCTGCAGAAAGCCTTGTCTGCCGAACTGGCCGCACAAATCAAAGCTGACCCACAGGTGCTCGTGAAATGGTGTAAGGACAGCCTGTCTATCCGCAACGACCTGAGTACGATATTCACTATTACTTCACCCGAAGGCGTATGGCGCAGCCGTGTGACTGACTCACAGTCCAGAGACATCTTCTTCGTAGCTGCTGCCCGTAGCTTAGGTATCCCCGCCTGGAAGGATGAAGTAAACGGTAACATCTGCTACCGCCTCAACGGAAAACCGGTATTGGTGGACTTTGAAAGTTCAGAAGGTGGAAGTCTGTCGGAAGGTGTATTGAAAGCTACTTACCAGGCTATTCCTCGACTGGACAATCCGAAATATTACACTCACTTCACCCTGTCGAAGTATGACAACGGCACATTCCAGTTGCAGAACCATCCGGAAGATGCCAGCTGGGCTTCTCTGCTGAAAAACGGAAGCAGCATGTCGACCGATTATTATATGATGGTAACGGGTAGCCGTATGGCCAACGGAGGTGTATTGAGCCAGGTTTCATTCTTCTCTGTCGACAAAGGAAAGACCACGGTAACTCCTCTCTGCATGCGCAACAATACGGAAGAAGTACGTGTTATCGGCAGCTTCAATTCCGAAGCACTCTACACCCGTCCGGGCACAGACGAACAAGTATCTGTACTCAACACCACAGGAAGAGGATATTACATTGTCGGCGTATTGGGCGTAGGCCAGGAACCGACCAACCATGCCCTGAAAGACATCGAAGTAAAGAAAGCGGAATTTGAGAAATGGGGACGTACGATTGTACTGCTCTTCACTGACGAAGCAGCCTATAAGAAATTCGACCGCAAGGAATTCCCCAACCTTCCGTCGAACGTAGTGTTCGGTATAGACAAAGACGGAAGCATTCTGAAAATGATTGCTGAAAATATGAAGCTGGGCAGCAAACCCACCCTGCCGGTGATTATCCTGGGCGATACGTTCAACCGTGTAGTCTTCGAATCACATGGATACACCATCGGCATGGGCGAGCAACTGCTCCATGTTATCCACGGACTGTAAGCGCCTCAATGGTGCGACGCACCTTTTCGGGAGTCGTAACCGGATGAGCATATTCATCCATATCCGTACCTCCCATCGACAAAGCCGGATTGCGAAGAAGCATCCGGCTTTCTTTTTGTTCGCGCGCCGAAAAATGGAACTCACCGGCTCCCGTCACACGAGCCAGTTCCGCAATGTTATGTTCGTTCACTCCGCAGCCCGGCATAATGATAATGCGGTCGCCCGCCTGCTTCACCAGTTCAGCCAGCAAGGGTGCCCCTTCCATGGCCGTAGGCATCTGGCCGGAAGTCAGCACACGGTTCACCCCCATGCCTATCAGTTCTTCAAGTGCCTCACGGGGTGACTTGACATAATCAAATGCACGGTGGAAAGTCACCGAAAGTCCTTTAGAAGCTTCCATCAGACGCTGCATGGCCGGCTTGTCCAGCTCGCCTTCCGGTGTAAGGCAACCGAACACCACTCCATCGGCTCCCGCCTGACGGGCAGCCCGAATATCTTCTTCCATAATCTCCAGTTCAGAAGGTGTGTACAGAAAATCTCCTCCACGCGGACGGATAATGACATGCAAACGGATGTCAATCAACTTACGGGCCACCTTAATCTCACCCAACGACGGAGTGGTTCCACCTTCCGGCATGCCGGCACACAATTCTACCCGATGAGCACCTCCCTGCTGGGCAGCCACGCAACTCTCTGCAGAGTTCGCACAAATTTCAAACATGTAGTTTTTCATCTCTCAGTCAACTTTTAACAGTGATTTTTTTCACCTTCTGAAAACGCCTTTACATTCACCGGAAAACGCTTTGACGTTTTAATCAAAACGCAAGTGCGTTTTACTTGAAACACAAGTACGTTTTGTGTCAAACACAAAGGCGTTTTAGCACAAACACAAAACACGTTTCTCCGAAAGTACAGACCCCGTTTTCTGAAGGTAGGTAACTATAAACAAAAAAGCTTATTAAACCGTTCTTTTTCAGTCTAATAAGCTTTATGTACGCCCGTGGGGAGTCGAACCCCAATCGAAGGAACCGGAATCCTTTATTCTATCCATTGAACTACGGGCGCAAATATCAATAAGCACACTTTCCAACGTCCTTTTTGAAAAAGGATATTTCGAAAGCGTGACAAAAATACAATTATTCAGTCTTTTCTCCTAATTTTTTCCTGAAAAAATAGAGAACGAAAACTAAAATAGTTGTACCCTTACACGCCTATACAATCACACGCATCAGAACTGGAAGTAGATAAACGGCTGAATATCGCTGCTTTTCACCTGAATGACCAGATAAATCAATGCAATCATTATCAGTGCCTGCGCTATGAGCGGCATACGCACCATGCCCCGGCTACACGCATTCTGCCAGCTGTCGGGACAGAAATGAAGCAAGAAGCCTACTCCCATCAGTGCAAATACCTTCCAATAGCCCGTCAGGAGCTGCTCCAGCAATTCCGGATGGAAGGCTGTAAATATCTGGCGAATCATAGTCACCGAAGCTTCGAACGTGGAATTCCGGAAGAATATCCAGCAGAAGCACACAAAATGGAAGGTCAGCACCACGGCAAAGAATTTGCGTACTCTCCGGCTGCGGTATTGCTTGGGCCGGCCCAACAGGTTGCGGAAGAACTTATGCAAGGCCAGTGCCACTCCATGCAATCCGCCCCACACCACAAAGTTCCACGAAGCACCGTGCCACAAACCACCTAACAGCATGGTCAGTATCAGGTTGATGTAGGTACGGATTTTTCCTTTCCGGTTACCCCCCAGGGAGATATAAAGATAGTCGCGCAACCAGGACGACAGGGAAATGTGCCAGCGGTGCCAGAAGTCGGTCACACTGTCCGACTTATAAGGGGAGTCGAAGTTGAGCGGAAAACGGAATCCCAGCAACAAGGCAATACCGATGGCCATGTCACTGTAGCCCGAAAAGTCACAGTATATCTGCAAGGCATATCCGTAGACGCCAAACAGGTTTTCCAACCCGGAATACAACCCCGGATTATCGAAAATACGTTCTACAAAGTTCACACTGATATAGTCTGAAATCACCGCTTTCTTGAACAAGCCGCTTACAATGAAGAAGATGCCTTGCCCGAACATTTCAGATGACACAAACAAGGGCTGACGGATTTGCGGGATAAAGTCACGTGCACGCACGATGGGCCCTGCCACCAACTGTGGAAAGAACGACACATAGAACACGTAATCCAGCAAGTTAGTCAACGGTTTCAGGTCACGACGATACACGTCGATGGTATAACTCAGCGACTGGAAGGTAAAGAAGGAAATTCCCACCGGAAGGAATATGTCCAGCGGTTCGAACTGCCCGTGCCACAACGGAGCCAGCATCTCATAAAAGAAATTGGTGTACTTGAAATAACAAAGCAATCCGAGATTGATGCACAAACTGCATACTACCAACAGTTTCCGTTTCCAAGGCTGTACGGTCAGCCACATCCTGCGAGCCAGCAAGAAGTCGGACACCGTGACAATGCCTAACAGAAAGAAATAAAACCCGCTGCTCTTATAATAGAAATAATAAGAAAACAAGGTAACAAACAGCAGACGCGCCGTAGTCTTTTTCTGCAAAATCAGGTAAATCAGGCTGAATCCGAAAAAAAGCAGCAAGAAGAAGCCACTGCTGAAAATCATCGGTTGCGACGCATCGTACGTCAGCACATCCTTAAATCTGTCCCAGTCAATTCCAAGTTCCGTCCAGTTGAGTTTCCACATAATTGTTGTATGATTTGATAATCGCTTCGTGTAATAATAATCCCTGCAAAATATATCCGTCCTGTGTAAAATGAATCTTGTCACGCTGGAAATAGTTTCCGTTACTCCAGTTCAGACAAGCATAACGTTCACCTCCTACCACGTGATACATATCCCATACAGCGAGTTCCCGTGAAGCCGCATAATCCAGTTCTGTCTTTACCACTAATTTCGTGCGAGGATTGATTACTCTTGCACCCCGTCGGCCATTGCGGACATAGGCTCCGGGAGGAGTAGTCAGCAGATATACCGCCTGCGGACATCCTTTCTTCAGTTCTCCCAACAGATTGTCCATCTGCGCCAGATGCTCCGCCGAAGAATAACGGCGACCATGTGCTTCATTGGTACCGAACGAAAGAATAACCAAATCCGGATTCAGTTCGATAATCTGACGAATGTTCTCAGGGGTAGCAAAAGAAGCACAAGTCGCTCCGTTTACTCCTACGATGTGATATACAATCCCTGCGGCTCCCGTTTCCTGCGCCAGTCCCGAAGTACGGTAACTCACCTGCATATCGAGCACAGCTTCCCGTCCGAAATCGTCTTCCAGCTGACGCCGTACAATATAAGGATACACATGCCCCCGCACATGAGAATCGCCGATGTGCACGATACGTAACGGTCGGTCGAGCACGGAAAGTTTCTGCCAGAAAGGCTCCAGTTCATGCGTTGGGTCTATAATCGTATTTTCAGTTGCTCTCTTAAAGCTGGCTGGCATCGGATTGCTGACTTCCACAAAACGCATCAGCTGCTGCATGGCCTCGCTGTCGGACACATGTCCGGAATGACGGTCAGGACGCGATTTCTCCGGCAAAGCATCCTGCGCTAAAAGCGGCAATGCCCCCAAAAGGAACCCGAAGAGTATCCCCCAAAAACGTATCTCACTCCATTTCATAAGCTTTTCGTTTTTCGTACTGTTCCTTGCCGTACATCAAGGTCTCAAACAGAAGTCCGGCAATGTGCTTTCCTCCCCTGAAATTGATGTGAGTATAATCATAATTGGCCATCTGAGGCTTGTGGTTCACCATCTCTACCATACTACCTTCGCCTCCCATGGCTTCGAACATATTCCAGAATGCCACCCCCGTTTCTGCCGCAAGTGCCTGCTGGTAACGAATCAGACGCTTCACACCCGGCATGGTACGCAATTCGCCGTTTTCATCCTTGTTTTCTCTATCTCCCACACCGACAATCAGGACAGAAGCCTCTGGAAAGGCAGTTTTCAAACGCTCCACTATAGGTTTCATCGCATCCTTGTAATAGGTATAGTTCATTACCTTGTCTGAAGCTACATTCAGCCCGTACTGCAACACAATCAAATCGTATGTACGCAAACGGTTGTACTGGCGAAGTATCGACATCGGAATATTACCCAACTGCTGTCCGCTACTTCCGCGGGTACTGAAGTTATCGACTACCACACCTTGACGCGGATCCATCGTCACGGCATAGAACAAAGCCGTAGAATCCAGTTGTTCCACTTTCCAGCGCACAGAGCCGATACGTCCGTTCACAGACACAGCTTGTAATTCATCTTTTCCATCTACAGAGAATGGCTGTGCCTCTCCCCCATTGACGGATGCAGTCAGCCGTAACGAATCGGAAGTCAGAAAATAGCAGGTAGACACTTCGCAGGTGTCAATATGGGACAAGAAACGTTTCTCACCTTTCAGGCTGACATAAGCTCCCGAAGAAGGAATAAAATAATGATTGGAAATGTCCTGACGAGAACGGTCGAAATAGGTGGAATCCGTAATGGAGTGACTGCCCCATCCACCAAACGAATGATGTACCGTAGGGCGGAAACCAGCTATTTTCGTTGTGATGGGCACATAACCCACCCCGCATCCGCCAAAGCGTTTCTGCAACATTTCACGCAAATCACCGGTCAAGATGTCGGCCTCAATAAATGAATCTCCGAAATAGGCAATGCGTACCGGGCGGCCTAAAGAAGAAACCTTTCCCAAAGTTTCATAGAAATACTTCATTCCACGCCCTGCAGAATCAGCATATTCTTCAATGCAGACCATTCCACTCTTGCAGGTATCCACAAAAGCGGGCTTTACGGGAGGCGGCAACACCAAGGTATCAGAATCCATAGGTTCTACTACTTCCTTCTTTATACGAATGTCTGAAAGCAAATCAACCCTTCTCAAAGGTTCGCCACGAAAAGAAACAGACGGCAAAAAATGCATGGCAAACAGACCTGCCACCACCAAAAGGGTGAACAGAAAAGTGTATAACAATTTATTCTTCATGAACTTTCCTCTAAAACCGGGTGCAAAGATAGTGAAAGGTGGGAGCAATACCAAGCCAAAAGCTTGCTTTTAAGTACAGATATTGCCGGACCGTATCCTATGTTCAAGGAATCAAAGATAGAGGAATTTTAATATCCGATATGCTTTTCTCGAATATTCTTCAAAAAATCATCGACCATGCGGTAACCTTTTTCTGTGGTAATCCCCCGCATGTGTAAGATAGTGATTTCGCTATAGATTTCGGCCAGCGGATAATGGTCTGTAATGTCTGAATAAATCAACAAGTCCATCTGCATAGCCATGGCCTGATTTATAATCTGAAAATTAATATCGCTACGAAAAATACCTTGCTCTACCCCCTTTTGAAAATAGGCCAGCGCATCAGCATCTCCCCTGCGACGGTCATCGTGTATATACTCCAACACCTTGGAATATCTGCGCAAGTCACGAAAAAACAAAGGGTTTACCGTACATAACTCATTGAACTTACGCTCATAAAATGTAAGGATTACTTCCAGCACATTGTTCGCGCTGGAAGCAATCTCTTGCATATACTCATTCATACAACGACGATAGAAACGGAAAACTTCCAGCAGAAGTTCTTCTTTATCTCCAAACAACTCATAAAGTGTACGCTTGGATATAGAAAGTGAACTTGCTATATCGTCCATGTGCACAGCCTTAATCCCCAAAGTCATAAAAGACTTGGAAGCTGTTTCCACCACGCGCAACTTTAACTCTTCACGGTCGTTTTCCTTTCTTCGCCCTGCCATTATCTATATCAATGAATAATTCCTAATTTTGAAGTTTCCACAAACTGGATAATGTTTTCAATTTCCGGTCCGTTAGGAATCTGTTCACGAATACGTCCCAATGCATCATGCAAAGAAGTATTGGCCTTATAAAGGATACGATATGCTTGTGCAATGTGTTTGATAATGGTTTCAGAAAAACCGGTATACTCCAGCACCTTTGTATTGATGCTATAGAATGCAATCGGTTCATGGGCTGCTACAATATATGGAGGAATGTCCTTGATGAAACGGCATCCACCCTGCACTACTGAGAAACTTCCCAGGCGTGTATTTCCCTGCATCAGCACATTGGAAGTAAGGATGGCATTGTCATAGATAATACAGTTGCCTGAAACCTGTGAACCGTTACCGATAATGCAACGGTTACCCACTTCCACATCATGAGAAAGACGGGCCCCACTCATGATGAAGTTGCCATTACCCACTTTCGTAGCATGTGAAGTATGTGTACCGCGAATAATCACGGCATTTTCACGAATCACATTGTTATTGCCGATAATAGCCAGTGTTTCTTCACCTGTAAAGGCAAAATCCTGGGGAACTGCTGCCACAACAGCTCCCTGATAAACTGTATTTCCATTTCCCATACGTGTGCCGCTCATCAGACTGGCATAGGGCATAATCACGTTATCATCGCCTATCTCTACATTCTTGTCGATATAGGCAAATGGATGAACCGTCACGTTCTTACCCAATTTGGCTGACGGATCTACATAAGCTAAAGGACTTATCATAGTTTTCTCATTTTAAGGTTAATCAATTTCTTCCTCCTCCCAACGCACTGTACAAGTTGATGACAGCTTGCATACGCTGGAAATTATCAGCTACCTCTGACAGCTGTGCGCTCAACAGATTCTGCTGTGCAGTCAGGATTTCCAGATAAGTGGCACCTCCACTTTGGAACAAGGCTTTGGTATAAGTCACCGCCTTATCCAACTGTTCTACCTGTCCACGGTCTTCCACCAGTTTCTTATTCTGTGTATCGAACAGATACAAAGCATCGCTCACTTCCTTACCAGCTTCCAGGATAGTCTGCTGATAATTCATCTGAGCAATCTTTTCTTCTGCTTTTGAAACCTTCAGGTTAGCAATCAGCTTACCGTTATTGAAAATAGGCTGAGCCAATGAAGCCAAAGCCTGCAACATAAATTCACCCGGATTAGCCACTGTAACACCTGAGCCGTTTGTCCATCCAGCCAGACCTGTAATGTTCAAGCCCGGATAGAATGCTGCACGTGCGGAATTAGTTGTATAATAAGCCGCAGCAAGCGTCATTTCAGCCATCTTCACGTCCGGACGGTTTTCCAGCAACTGCATCGGTACGCCCGCAGCCAGTTCTTCCGGCATAACCTGTTCGTCCAATGTACTGCGTTCGATGGTCTGAGGAGCCTTAGCCAAAAGCACAGCTAATGAATTTTCTGTTTCACGCACCTGACGTTTCAAATCCATCAATGAAGCCTCTACCTGATGGCTGGCAGCACGCATCTGTGCTACAGCAGCTTCGGTTGTCATACCGGCAATTTTCATGGCTTCCATTACTCGTACGTTTTCTTTATAGATAGCAGCCGTTTCAGTCGTAATTTCTACCTGACGGTCGAGCATCAGCAAAGAATAGTACACGTTAGCTATACCACAAATAATTTGTGAACGTACAGCCTGTTCTGCATACTGGCTCTGTTCGTAGGCAACTTTCTGACCACGTTTGGTATTCAGAATCTTTCCGAACAAGTCAATTTCCCAGCTGGCAGACACTGGAAGCTGGTATGCCTTTACATAGTTTCCACCTCCCATGCTGGTTGTAGATCCTTGTGGAGCCAGATTAATAGAAGGCAAATAAGATAATTTAGCTGCAGTCAGCATCACTTTCGCTTCCTGTACACGGAGCGCAGCAGCCTGCATATCTACATTATTAGCCAATCCTTCCTCAATCAAGGCCTGCAGTTTGGCATCACGGAAAATTTCTTTCCAAGGCAAATTTCCCATATTAGCCGTATCGGCAGCCAGTGTATCGGTTGCCGAAGCCGGGTCACGATAGACGCCTGAGGCATCTATCGTTTCCGGACGGTCATAAGCTTTGTAAATGTGGCAACTGCTCATCATGGCAGCCAGACACATCATTCCTATTATCTGTTTTTTCATTATCAATCTTATTTATGCGTATTAGGAGAATACTGTTCAATTTCGGATGCAACCTCACTTTCATCCAAGCTATCCCATTCCATCGGTTTGATTTTCTCCTGCAACCACTGGAATACTACGAACAACACCGGTACGATGAAGATTTGCAGAATCATACCAATCAACATACCACCAATTGTAGAAGCTCCCAACGTACGGTTACCGTGAGCACCTACCCCCATGGCAAGCATCAACGGAATCAAACCGACAATCATAGCCAAAGAGGTCATCAAAATAGGACGCAAACGAGCTGCAGCTCCTAATACTGCGGCCCATGAAATACTCATACCCTGCTTACGACGATCGAGCGCAAACTCTACAATCAAGATAGCATTCTTAGCCAAAAGACCCATCAACATAATCAAGGCAATCTGCATATAAATGTCATTAGACATGGATCCTAAAATCATTTTCAAGGCAGGTATACGTCCCAATGCCGCAAATCCGTTCACAAACAAGAAACTACCCAACAAACCGAACGGAATAGAAAGCAACACAGACAATGGTAGGATATAACTTTCATACTGTGCACTCAGCAACAGGTATACGAAGACGAAGCAGAGAATAAAGATAATACCGGTAGAACTTCCGCTAGTTTGTGCCTCCTCACGAGCCATACCTCCCAACTCATATCCGAATCCGGTTGGCAGGTTCTCTTTAGCAACTTCTGCAATAGCCTGCAAGGCCTGTCCTGAAGTATATCCTGAACCCGGAGCTACCATTACCTTGATAGAAGTGTACAAGTTGAAACGGCTGATCACATCAGGGCCGTATACCTTCTTCATTGATACGAACTGGGTAATCGGTGCCATTTCTCCGTTGCTACCACGCACTTTAATACTATTCAGAGATTCCAAGTTCTTAGTTGCATCCGGTTCAGCCTGAATCATTACACGGTACATCTTACCGAAACGGTTGAAGTTAGAGGCATACAAACCTCCGTAATATCCTTGCATGGTTACCAGAATGTCACTCGGGCTAATACCAGCCTTTTTACATGCTGCCGCATCAATATCCAACTGATACTGAGGGAAAGTCGGGTTGAAAGTTGTCTGTGCACGGCTGATTTCCGGACGCTGCTCCAATGCGGCAGTATAATTATTGACAACTTCAAAGAAGTGGTTCAAGTCACCACCTGTCTTATCCTGCATGTTCAACTCAATATCACTTGACATTGAATAACCCGGAATCATCGGGGGTGCAAAAAACAATACCTGTGCATCTTTGATAATTTTCTGGGCACGCATGAACAAGGTAGCCACCACCATATCCGAATTTTGCATGGTAGAACGTTCTTCCCAGTCTTTCAACTTAATAATGACAGAACCGTAAGACGGACCCTGACCACCGATAAATCCGAAATCAGAAATCACCGTACGTGATTCAACTGCCGGGTCTGCAGCCACCAGGCTGTCAACTTTGGCCAACACTTCCATAGCACGTTCCTGAGAAGTACCAGGAGGCAGTGTCACTGCTCCCATGATTGTACCTGTATCTTCATTAGGCACCATACCTGTCGGAGTAATCTTCATAAAAAATACCAACAGTACAATAGAAGCGGCCACCAGACCAAATGATAACCATTTTTTATGAATGAAGAATACCACGCGTTTTTTATAACTCTTCAGCAATGAATCATACGCCGTATTGAATGAAGTATGGAAACGGTCTATCAAAGACATTTTCTTCTTGTCACCATGTTCACCAGTGTGAGGTTTCAAGAAAATAGCACACAATGCCGGAGAAAGTGTCAATGCGTTCAATGCCGAGAATCCGATAGCAATAGCCATGGTCAAACCAAACTGACGGTAGAATGTACCAGCCGTACCTCCCATAAAACTTACAGGAACGAACACTGACATCATGACCAAAGTAATAGACACGATAGCTCCTCCCAATTCACTCATGGCATCAATGGAAGCCTCACGAGATGATTTGTAGCCCTGATCCAGTTTTGCATGTACACCTTCCACCACCACAATGGCATCGTCGACCACAATTGCAATGGCAAGCACCATGGCCGAAAGTGTCAACAAGTTCACACTAAATCCAATCAGTTTCAAAACGAAGAAGGTAGCAATCAAAGCCACCGGAATGGCAATAGCCGGAATCAATGTAGAACGGAAATCCTGCAAGAACACATATACTACGATAAACACCAGAATAAAGGCCTCTATCAACGTCTTGATAACCTCATGAATAGAAGCGAACAAGAAGTCGTTGGCATTCTGTGCAACATTGATTTTCAAACCAGCAGGCAATGTTTCCTGAGCCTTTTCCAAAGTAGCCTCCAAATCAGAGATAGTCTGTGTTGCATTTGTTCCAGCCATCTGATACACAATACAAGTAACAGATTTATGCCCGTTAACCCTGTTATTGAAGGTATAAGCCAAACGGCCCAGTTCAACGTTTGCAATTTCGCCCAGTCGAAGAACCTGACCATTAGGCAAAGCCTTTATTACGATATTTTCAAACTCCTCAATCTGCTGCAAACGTCCTTTATAGCGAATGGTGTACTGATAAGTCTGATTTCCTCTTTCACCAAACTGCCCCGGAGCAGCTTCAATATTCTGTTCTGCCAATGCATTCGACACATCAGTCGGATTCAGTTTGTACTGAGCCATAATATCCGGCTTTAACCAGATACGCATTGAATAGTCCTGCCCCATCACGTTCGCATCACCCACACCTTTCACACGCTTAATTTCAGGAATCAAGTTAATGTTAGCGTAGTTTTCCAAGAATTCAATGTTGTATTTATCTTCTGCGTCATAAATAGAGAAAATCAACAACATAGAGTTCTGGCGCTTCTGAGTAGTTACACCCACCTTAGTTACTTCGGCCGGCAACAGACCTTGTGCCATAGATACACGGTTCTGCACGTTGACTGCTGCCATATCCGGGTCGGTACCCTGATTAAAATATACACTGATTTCGGCGGAACCATTATTTGAAGCACTGGACTGAATATACATCATGTTTTCCACACCATTAATCTGGTCCTCCAACGGTGCAATTACGGAGTTCAACACAGTTTGTGCGTTAGCTCCAGTATAAGTAGCGCGCACTGATACAGTAGGTGGCGCAATGTCCGGATATTGTGTAACAGGTAAGGTAACCAAACCAATCACACCCAGAATTACCATCAATACAGAAATTACGGTTGACAGTACCGGACGGTTAATAAATTTATCTAGTTTCATTCTTTAAATACCATTTATAATTATAGTTCTGAGAGATTTTCATCAAACGCATTCCCCCAGCACCATAAGAATCATTTTTTATTATTTAAAAGCTGTTTGAATGTTACCATCCCGCTGGTCTTGTAACGCCTTCTGGAATTTAGCTTCTTTTTCAGCCTGTGTAATCGGAGTAATCTTTTGTCCGTCTTTCAATGTCTGAACACCTTCTACAACAATCTTATCCCCTGGCTTCAGTCCACCTGTCACGATGTAATGCTTACCATCATTCAAGTTAGAGACTTGTACTTCTGTATGCTTGATAGTATTGTCAGACTGTAATACATACACAAACTTCTTGTCCTGAATTTCCTGAGTAGCAGTTTGAGGAATCAAGATAATATCACTCATAGTGTACGGGAATACCACGTTGGCCATACCTCCACTACGAAGGATATTCTGCTTGTTCGGGAAAATTGCACGCATACTTACAGAACCAGTAGTCTGGTCGATTACACCACTCACGGCATCAATCTTACCTTCTTCTGAATACATTGTTCCATCAGACAACTGCAACTTGACAGCAGGCATTTTTTCTAGCTGTTCCTTCAATGTGCCACCAGCTTTAGTCAAAGCCAGCAACTGTTTTTCAGTCATTGAGAAATATACGTACATATCTCCAATCTGAGAAACTGTTGTCAAAGGTTCTGCTACAGAAGGACCAACCAATGCACCAACACGATACGGGAAAGTACCAATTACTCCGTCTGAAGGACTAGTTACTGTACAGAAACCTAAATTCTGTTTTGCAGCGGCATAAGCAGCTTCAGCCTGAGCCAGGCTTGCTTTAGCTGAAAGCAAATTGTTCACAGCTGTCTGGTATTCAAAATCACTGATAATTTTCTGCTCATGCAACATCTTCTTGTTTGCTTCAGTTGAAGTAACAGTTTCCAGGTTAGCTTTTGCTGAAGCAACGCTTGCTTTAGCCTGATCGTATGCAGCCTTATACTGTGTAGGATCAATCTGGAACAAAGCCTGTCCCTTGCGAACTGTAGCACCTTCGTCTACACACAACTTCACGATAAATCCTGATACTTGCGGACGAATTTCAATATCCTGCAAACCTTTAATTGTAGCGGGATACTGGGTTGTCTGATTGCTAGAAGCAGCTGCAAGTGTTTCAACCGCAAATTCATCATCACCTATTTTCATACCCCCCTGACCGCCTCCACATGCAGTCAGCACCGAAAGAGTCAATGCATAGAATGCCACTCGGCTAGAAGAAAAACTTCTGTTTCTTTTTGTGCTCATACTTATATTCATATATAAAATTTGGTTTTATCTCTTCTCTCTATTAAAGTTTTCCACTGAAAACTTTACACCCTTCTCTAGTTTTTTATCGTGCAAATATAGAAAAAAAATCAAGGTCCGGAAAGTGGCTTTAACTAAGAATAACCATAATGCCTTAATATCATTACATATAGCCAATATTATCAGACCAATCGACAAAAACTATCGACAAAAAAGTTTTATTATCGAAAAAATAAGTCTAATTCATTTTATAGTTTTTTTCAGAAAAAAACAGTCCATTTGTTATTTTATTCCTACATTTGCGCGATACATTATTCTTTGGAACAACTAAAAAACGAAGAAATATGACAAAAATAACGAAAGAAGCAGCCTTGCTCTATCACTCACAAGGCAAACCGGGGAAAATAGAAGTAGTCCCCACCAAACCTTATCAAACTCAACGTGATTTATCACTGGCGTATTCACCAGGAGTAGCAGAGCCATGTCTGGAAATCCAGAAGAATCCGGATACGGCATACGACTATACCGACAAAGGTAACTTAGTAGCCGTTATCTCTAACGGAACTGCTGTACTGGGTTTAGGAGACATAGGTGCCATGAGTGGAAAACCCGTAATGGAAGGAAAGGGACTGCTGTTTAAAATTTATGCCGGAATCGACGTATTCGATATTGAAGTAAATGAAAAAGACCCGGATAAATTTATCGAAGCGGTAAAAGCCATTGCTCCTACCTTCGGAGGTATCAACCTAGAAGACATCAAAGCTCCTGAGTGCTTCAAAATAGAACAGAGACTGAAGGAGGAACTGGACATCCCGGTAATGCATGACGACCAGCACGGTACAGCCATCATCTCCAGTGCCGGATTACTGAATGCACTGGAAGTAGCCGGAAAGAAAATTGAAGAGGTAAAAATCGTAGTCAACGGTGCCGGTGCATCTGCCGTATCTTGTACTAAATTATATGTAGCCCTCGGTGCTCGCTTGGAAAACATTGTCATGCTCGACAGTAAAGGAGTGATTTCTAAAGAGCGTACAGACCTGAACGAGCAGAAAAAATTCTTTGCTACTGACCGTACTGACATCCATACACTGGCAGAAGCCATCAAGGGAGCCGATGTATTCCTTGGTCTTTCCAGAGGTAATGTGCTGAGCCAAGATATGGTACGCAGCATGGCTTCTCATCCTATCGTATTTGCTCTGGCCAATCCGACTCCAGAAATTTCATACGAAGATGCCATGGCTTCCCGCCCGGACGTATTGATGTCAACCGGACGTTCTGACTATCCGAACCAGATAAACAATGTGATTGGATTCCCCTATATCTTCCGCGGTGCACTTGACACTCGAGCCACTGCCATCAACGAAGAGATGAAGCTGGCCGCCGTACATGCCATTGCCGACCTGGCAAAGAAACCTGTACCCGACGTAGTGAACGAAGCTTATCATGTGAACAACCTGACCTTCGGACCTGAATACTTCATCCCGAAACCGGTTGACCCACGCTTGATTACCGAAGTATCTATGGCCGTAGCTAAAGCCGCCATGGAATCAGGTGTAGCCCGTAAACAGATTACCGACTGGGATGAATACAAGAATCACCTGAGAGAACTGATGGGACAGGAAAACAAGCTGACCCGCCAGTTGTATGAAACCGCCCGCCGCAATCCACAGCGCGTGGTATTTGCTGAAGGTATTCATCCGAACATGCTGAAAGCAGCAGTAGAAGCCAAGGCTGAAGGCATCTGCCATCCGATTCTTTTAGGTAACGAAGAGCGCATTGAAAAATTGGCCAAAGAACTTGACCTGAGTCTGGAAGGCATTGAAATCGTCAACCTGCGCCACGACCGCGAATCAGAACGCCGTGAACGCTATGCACGCATCCTCTGCGAAAAACGTGCCCGCGAAGGAGCCAACTTCCAGGAGGCAAACGATGAGATGTTCGAACGCAACTACTTCGGTATGATGATGGTAGAAACCGGAGAAGCAGATGCTTTTGTAACCGGATTGTACACCAAATATTCCAACACAATCAAGGTGGCTAAGGAAGTTATCGGTATCCAGCCTGGATACAAGCATTTCGGTACCATGCATATTCTGAATTCCAAGAAAGGAACTTATTTCATTGCCGATACATTGATTAACCGTCATCCGGACACCGATACCTTGATAGACATTGCCAAACTGTCGGCCAAGGCTGTACGTTTCTTCAACCAAGAACCGGTAATGGCTATGCTGTCTTATTCAAACTTCGGTTCCGACGCAGAAGGAAGTCCGGCGAAGGTACACGAAGCCATCAACCAGCTTCATCAGGAATATCCGGATTTGGCTATTGACGGTGAAATGCAAGTGAAATTCGCCTTGAATAATGCCCTTCGTGATGAGAAATATCCATTCACACGCTTAAAAGGAAAAGAAGTAAACACTTTGGTATTCCCTAACCTGAGTTCAGCCAATGCTACCTATCAACTCATTCAGAACATGAGTGAGACCGAAGTGATCGGCCCGATTCAGATGGGATTGAACAAACCAATTCACTTCACCGACATTGAAAGTTCTGTACGCGATATTGTCAATATCACAGCTATCGCCTGCATTGATGCCATTGTCGACAAGAAGAAGAAAGCACAATAAACATTACTGATTTATTTCACCTTACACGGAGGAGCAGCCGCAAGCCAAAACATTCACCCTTGCCACCGTTCCTCCGTGTATTATTTTTCTATAAACCATGAGAAAACCACTCAATCATACACAATGCGTCGTACTTACTTTATGCTGGGCTGCACTTTGCTTTTTAGTACTCACCTCTACTCCCAAAATTGACGGTCCGCTTGTCATTATGATTCTTATATCAGGAGCTTTGGTGTTTATCCCTGTAATTAAATCACTTAAAAGCAGAAACAAATAAACACAAATAAATAGATAAAAAGGGATTTTTGACGCATTTTTCTTACTTTTCTTGATTTATTGTTGCATAAATAAATTTTTATCTATATTTTTGGCACATCAAACAAAAAGAAACATATTACTGTGATTTTTCAAAACCAATAAATAAGACAGATAATCTTTTTTAATTATGAATGCAGCTAAAGTTCTGGAAGATCTGAAAAGAAGATTCCCCAATGAACCTGAGTATCATCAGGCAGTAGAAGAAGTGTTAGGAACTATCGAAGAGGAATACAACAAACACCCTGAATTCGACAAAGTAAACTTGATTGAACGTCTGTGTATTCCTGATCGCGTATACCAGTTCCGCGTCACTTGGATGGACGACAAAGGTAACATCCAGACCAACATGGGTTACCGTGTACAACATAACAACGCTATCGGCCCGTACAAAGGCGGTATCCGTTTCCACAGCTCTGTAAACCTGGGAATTTTGAAGTTCCTGGCATTCGAACAGACCTTCAAGAACTCACTGACTACTCTTCCGATGGGTGGTGGTAAAGGTGGATCTGACTTCTCTCCACGCGGTAAGTCAAACGCAGAAGTAATGCGTTTCTGCCAGGCATTCATGCTGGAATTGTGGCGCCACATCGGTCCTGAAACTGACGTTCCTGCCGGTGATATAGGTGTAGGCGGCCGTGAAGTAGGTTATATGTTCGGTATGTACAAAAAACTGACTCGCGAATTCAGTGGTGTATTGACTGGTAAAGGCCGTGAATTTGGTGGTTCACTTATCCGTCCGGAAGCTACAGGTTACGGTAACATCTATTTCTTGCTGGAAATGCTGAAAACTCGTAACATCGACATCAAGGGTAAGACTTGTCTGGTATCTGGTTCAGGAAACGTAGCACAGTATACTGTAGAAAAACTAATCCAGTTGGGTGCTAAAGTAGTTACCATGTCCGACTCTGATGGTTACATCTATGACCCGGACGGTATCGACCGTGAGAAACTGGATTACATCATGGAATTGAAGAACCTCTACCGCGGACGTATCCGTGAATATGCAGAAAAATACGGTTGCAAATACGTAGCAGGTGCTCGTCCTTGGAATGAAAAAGCAGACATCGCTCTTCCTTCTGCTACACAGAATGAAATCAACGGTGATGATGCGAAAGCACTGGTAGCAAACGGCGTATTTGCTGTATCAGAAGGAGCCAACATGCCTTCTACTCCAGAAGCAATCCACGTATTCCAGGATGCGAAGATTCTTTACGCTCCGGGTAAAGCTGCCAATGCAGGTGGTGTATCTGTATCAGGTCTGGAAATGACTCAAAACTCTATCAAGCTGAGCTGGAGCCAGGAAGAAGTAGACGAAAAATTGAAGAGCATCATGAAGAACATCCACGAAGCTTGCGTAAAATACGGAACAGAACCCGATGGTTATATCAACTATGTGAAGGGTGCTAACGTAGCCGGATTCATGAAAGTAGCTAACGCTATGATGGCTCAGGGAATTGTATAAAACTTTATTCTAAATTTATAAATCCGGGTGGAACTTGAACTTTCAAGTTTCACCCGTTTTTGTTTTTAAAGAATGACTCCCAATAAGAAGTACCTTTATCCAACAGTACCAAATCCATAATTTTTATCTTCAAATCTTCATTATAAACCCATTTCATATAAGTAAACAATGCTCCACTTGAAGCATCCTGTTCATACACAATTTTAGCCTTATACATCCAATCACCTAAATTCCCGTCATTGTTATCCACCAAGTAAATCGTACTCACCTCTCCCTTCTCATCAAACTCAGCTCCCCAAAGATTTATGGCATGCCCGCCTCCTTGAATAAAAATATCCAATCCGACGGCCATTCCCTGCTTCCTTGCCAATTTGATGGCGTTATTAAACTCCTCCTTCGTCATATACCCATTGCCATACTGCTTCACTAGTGAATTCCGACCGAACACGTCAAAAAAGAAGCCCGCATTTTCCTGTTCCGGCACATCCTGAGGATACATCACCCGATTGCAGATTCCCGATAAGAACCAGTTTACACCCGATACGATATACCCCGACTGATTACCAAAACGGTTCTTGAATCCTTGATAAATCTCACTATGCTTTGAATCTGGATAAGCCGAAGGAATCGAGAAATCCGGGTTCAGACGACGTTTGTATTCCAGATAACGTTCCACATAACTACGGTTCGCATTCAGCCACCAGTGCATCAGGTTCGAAGAAGAAGCCTCCCAGCACGTTCTTCCATCTCCCGTAGGGCTGGTATCCTTAGCATCCAGTTTGTTGCAATCAAACCACCCGCAATTCTGCCTCCAGGGCATACGATACGCCGGAGCCTCATACTCCCACTGGTCAGACAGCTGTACACCATCTAGCCACCAGACTGGTTCTTCGGGTACCACTTCCTCCGATTTCAATTGCAAGTTCACAGTCACCTGCTTCCCGCTTTCCAGTGTATTTCCGATACTTTCCGGTGCGTTATACACCAGTTCCCTATTTCCTGCTACGATTTTTATCCAGCCCTCTGTCCGAAAACGTCCCAACTCTCCTGGAACAACCAAAGCGGCAAAACTACCTTCTTCTTCCATTGGAAACGCTTGTATCCAGCCCGTCTCGTCCGCAGCCTGCACCGCATTTCCTGCCAAAGCAAATCTACCCGATAAATATCCATGAACATACACTTGCATCTGCTGTCGTTCCTCGTCCGACAGAGTCTCCATATTTTTTATATTCACCATAACCCGACTCATGGCATGGCGAAAGTCCAAATTCACGGGCGAATATCACTGCCCTTCCGCATCGGCCACCAATAAATCAGAAAATAAAAAATCCTTCTCTGCCGACTGATTCCTACTTACCCGATGCACATACCAGCAGGTACCCTCCCACAATTCTACTTGAGTAGCAGAAGGCCAAACCGCATAAAAATGAGGAGTTCCCTTCCAATCTTTCCAATATAAGGAAGAAGTCCATCGATTCCCTTCGCAATATAACAATTTGTTATCCTGAAGTTTATCCGGTTGAAACTCATACACTCGCAAAGCCACCTCGTCTCCTGCCTGAAAGTCTCCACTTCCATTTTTCTGCATCGCCACACGTGACTGTCCTGCCACAGAGACTCTAAAATCTATATTTTCCAAAGAAGACTGGTCGAAATTCTCATCCGAAGAACAAGCTACAGTACGTAACCATTCTATTTTCCGCCACGACAATTTTATCGGCTGTTTTTCAGCCGATAAAATAAAAATATCCGTAAGAAAATATTTTTGTTTTAACATTCCGATTGATAAAAACATGGCAGAAGGGCTTTTTTGTCGCAGTCCTTACCATGAAGAATACATTCAAACAAGTGCTTCAGGTAATCCTGAGGATCTATGTCATTAAGCTTGCAGCTTTCTATCAGAGAAAAGATGAATGCCGAGTTTCCTGCTGCATCCTCACTGCCTATGTTCATACAGTTCTTGAGCAGCAGCTTTACAGGTTTCATCCTTTGCTCACAGAGGTTGTTCGATATTTCCGCAGAACCGTCCTTGAGGATATTTTTCAGGGATTTCCACTGGTTTATCGTATAGTTCACAGCCTTTCTCATCAGTTCGTTTGCCATGAGCTTAGTATCCTGCATCATCATGACCACCTTATGATGGATACGTTCAAGAATAGGTCTCGTAAGCTTAAGTCTTTTTTCCTTAATCTGCTCACCGCTGAGTTTCATTGTGCGGAACAAGTCTTCATTTCTGAACATATCACCGATAGGGTCTATTATATCCATCGCAGTTCTGTCTGATGGCAAGGCATCGACCCACAGCCTCCTGCAGTGTGTCCAGCATCCTATATGAAGCACCTTTGAGTCTTCTCCGTCGAACATCCTGTAAACCGTATATCCGTCTGTAGATACAGATCCCATAAAATGTTCAAGGAAGGTCTTTGCTACATCAGAGGCTCTGCTGCCGTTATTGTAATGATAGTAAACCAACTTGACATGCTTTGCAAAAAAAGCCCATAAATACTTTCTCCTGTAAGCCTTGCCTTCCGGTGTTTCAACTCCGACAAGCTCGGTCGTCTCGTCAACCATAAGGTATTTTGCCTGTTGTACAAACTCCTTGAAGACATCTTCCATAAACTCCCTAAGCCTGGAGATTCCGTTATGGATATAGCCGTTCAGCGTGGTATTGCTTATGTGGATGCCTTCTCTTGCAAGCAGTCTTATCTGTCTGTTCTCAGGCATACTGAAGTCATATTTCAGACAAAGCAGACGGGCAAGCAAATCAGGGGAAAAGATTCCTCCAAGGTTTTTCAAGGGATGCTCCATCGTGTTAGTGAAAGTGCCGTCTGCAAGCTTTACCCTTGCCACCTTGTACACATGCTCCACGTTATGAGCACGCACATGTTCTATAAACCTGTATTCCCACACATCAGCCATTCCGTTACGCTTCATAAGCCTTGCACCATCCGGGAGTTGGTAATAGTCTTCTATTTCATGAACAATTACCTTATCCACCTTCAGCCTGGTCTTTGCTGCACGGGGAGCAGTTTCCTTTTTCCTTGAAGGCCTGCAGTTCTGTGCAGATACGTTACCGGAAGAGGTATTGCTGCCGGTACCGTTATCATCGGTCTTATTATCATCATCACCTTTCTTGCCAGAACCGTCGTACTCGGACTTCTCCATTGCAGACTTGTCAATATTACGGTTGTTCAGCAGCCTTCTTTGCTCTGAGGTACGGCCGAAACGGTGTTTCCTGCCGTCCTCAAGCTGAAGCCTGAGATTGGATATCTCATTTGCCAGCATCATGTTCACCTCGTCTTTTGCCTCAAGCTGCTTTCTCATAAGTTCCATTTCTTTCCTGTAATGTTCAACCGTACTCGATTGCTTTTCGAGGGATTCTTTGAGGTCATTGATTGTATCAACCAGAGCCTTGGAGTTCTCTTTGTTTGATTCTTCAATAGCCTTAAGCCTCGCAATCAGTTCGTTTACCTGTTTGCGAAGCCCTGCCTTTTCCTCATTCGCCAGACCCAGCTGGCAGCAAAGTAACTCGTATGCCCTTTCATCAATCATGATATAAAGGTACGAAAAATCAGGCAGTTACGCAAACTTTTTATCGTTTATTTTGTATCATTTGGTTGATAATCAATGTATTAATATTAATCTTTCGGACTGACGTACATCTTGTCAACTACTATGCTTTCCGTAAGATAGGCCATGTCCGACCATTGTATCCGGTAGCATTTGGAAACTTCATCAAACACAGGTTTCTTGAACTTTCCCATGACAGGACGTTTCTCGTAAAGCACATAAAAACCGCGTTCGTAATGAAGTATCTTAACGACCTTCCGGTTCCTGGACATGAACATATATACATTGGATGCATCGCTCGGGTCAAGTGACATCTCTTCCCTTATACTCTCACACAGACGGAAGATTCCTTTCCGCAAATCCACATTACCGTTAAACAGGTAATAGTTCAGGTTAGCACTCAGTCCAAGCATATCATCCTATCATTTTATTAAGCAACAGGCTCAAGTCAAGAACTGTGGTGTTTCTCAGGAACAGTGTGGCACCTGATGTCAATTGCAGTTTTACCCACTTAATCGGAGATTCACCTTCAGGTTGTTTCACCTCCAACTTTACGGTTGGACTGTTGCAAGGCTTGCCGGTTATCCGGACTTTGGCAACCTTGGGTTGCTCAACCTGAACTGTCTTGCCTAACTTTTCGCTCCATAGCTGATGACGCTGCCAGTTCATGAACTTGTCGTAATTTACTCCATAATCCGCACAGAACTCACGAAGATCCTTGGTCTCACTGCATAACTGATAGAGGTCATATACCTCCTGGTAGTTTACTTTTTCTTTTGCCATAATCATTGTTGTTTAAGGGTTACGGCGCAAAGGTAGGTTTAGGGAACATGCGTGTCAAGGCGGAAAATAGAATGGTTACCTACAGTACATAATAAAACAGTGAATAGAAGTAGATTGCGTATAATAAAATTCATGGTAAACAAGTTTATCTTTATCTATTACTAACAAATAGAATGATAGACTTGTTTATTTTCCATCCTTTAAAGAACCTTATTCATCATAAAAAGCAACAGATTAATCAATATCAACTTGATTACAACTATAAAGAACAACATACCAATTAAGTATTCCATACAAAAGGATACGACAATCTTATTAATAATTGCTTGCAGGCAAAATGTGTATTATAAAAATAGCCCGTCATTGAAATGATTTTTATCAATGACGGGCAACTCACTAAATTTTTATTTTCAAAATAGATTCTTTTCAAATAAGATTACTCATAATCATATTCCAATGTTATATCATCCAGCCACATTTTACTACTTGTACTACCCTGGAAATAATCACCATAATAGCTGGCAGAAGCAACTATAATAATTCGAGTAGGCACTCTATCGGTGGCTTTATAATCAAGATCTATTTCAAAAGGAATGAGTCCTTCACCTTTTGTACTCTCCTTTAAGACTAACTCTCCATATGCAATCACATTTTTCGCATTCTTATTAAAAAGTTCCTCAGTTTTTGTTTTGATAATACAAGCCCATATACTGCCATCATCATCATCTTTTTCATCATTATACACAACTCCGCTACCATCAGTCAAGGCAATATAAACAGTACCTATATCATTCTGTCCATTAGGAATCTTATCTCCACCATTATCTACAACACCACTATTATACTTTATGTAACCTTTCAATTTGGTAGGTCTTTCAGAAAATGGACGTCCCCAGCCTAACACTCCATCGGTTCCGTCAGTCTTAAGATATTTCCCGGCAAAAAGATTTCCGGCAGCGAATTTACCAATAATTCCCAATCCAACAAACTGAGAAGATAACAAAAGAGACTGGTTCCCACTATTCTTTAAATTAGGGTCAACAGTTGTAACATTCTTATTCATAGTTGAAGACCCCTCATTACCTGAATCCCACCACATTTCCTGTCCTTCACCAAACAAATACAATGGACTTGTGCCAGAGGTATATTCAAAACTATTATTTTCTGGTTGAGTCTCTGAACCGGTAGTGAAGCTCATTTCTTCTCCATATTCCTCACCTGAATAAGCACGACATACATACGTTGTATTTGCTTGCAAATGGATAATACGAGCCGTAAAGTTACCTCCGTCATGAGTCAATTCTGACGCATCGACTCGTGTCCAGTCTGTATCTCCTTCTTTCTTGTATTCACAACCGTTGTCTGCCCCATCATGGCCAAATCCATGTACCCAAGCTACATTCGTCCAGGCATCCACACTATTTACTCCTACTGTTATATCTGAAAGATTGACATACAAAGTCCATTCTTCATCTATAAAATCACTAAATTGCACCTGCACCTTCGATGTAGCAAAGGCTCCCTTTTTCTCCCATTGAAGCGTAGGTACTCCCTCCACTCCATTTTGTGTTGCACCCTCCGGTCCAAGTTTCAAGTCTGTCACTTCAATATTTCTTAAACCTTGTTCTCTAGGAATATTGACAGAAGCTTCATGAGTTTCAGGATAAAACTTAGCCTGCCCTACCTGTCCAGTCACAGTGAATGCACGTGCTATCGTCTGATTTGCCTGTATTGTCCATACATAGTCCTGATACAAAGACAAAGTCACCGATAAAGGCTTTGTCAAATCCACAATCGAATCCGGACCGATAGTTGCCGTACCTCCCTCCGTCATTTCCAACGTCTGTACCTTCACCTGATGAGGATTCACAGTCTCTTCAAGTTCCAGTGTCACTTTCCGTTCCTCATTCGAAATCACAGCACTCCCCACCTGACCTTCTACGGTCATTCCCGTAATATAAAGCTTCACGGTGGGATAAGGCAAATCATTCTGAATACAAGCTGCCAGCAAACAAACGGACAGACAAAGCATCAGTCTTCTCATTCTATCTATTGTCATCATTGTCTTCATCAGATACACACCGTTAAACCAATATTAATATTAAACAAGTTGATTTTAAAATTTGCTCCACTGTTCGTACGCTTTCCGGTTTCACCCGAACTTTTTTTCTGTTTTTCCCAGTTATAAGTAAAGCCAGCCACTCCAAAAGAGACTTCAGCCCCCACATTAGGCATGATGAAAATAGCAATACCCGGATTAATACCTACCTTCAACTGATTGATGGACGTATCCGTATATTTTAGCGTTTCATCAGCCCCTCGTGAAAAACGAGTAGATCCCGTACTATATCCCAAGGTCGTTTCATTAAAAAGTCCGAACAAGCCCTTGGGGTCCAGACCGATATAAGAACGATGGAACAAGCTGAAAGAATAAGAATCGTCCGTGTATTTAATATCTTTCAAGGCAATATCCAGGTCTTCTATGTTCAATGCCAAGTTATCTATACCTCCTGAAATACGAGAATATCCAAATTTCAAACCGACCACCGTGTTATCCTTTATCGCATAACCGACAAAAGGTTTTACCGACAGGGTACGCAAATTCAAATCAATATCCTTCAGCAACGAAAACAACAATCTGCTGTTGTCACTTTCAAAATTGAATACAGATACAGTCACCCCGCCAATCCATTTATTTTTCGGGATAAAACGATAATTGGTAATTCCACGGTCATAACGTCCCACAGGCTTGGTATAAATAATCCGCGAAGAATCCACCGGCATCTTTGCTTCCGGTATCGGTACATACACCGTGTCATGCACTACCACCAGTTTATATTTCATCAATGAATCTCCACGGGTCACCGCTACTGAGTCCACCGCCTGAGCTTTCATCTGCAAACATCCCATACAGAAGAACAAACACCACATTATATACAATTTCATCTTCATCATGCTTACAAATAAAATGCAATTCCCAAACCGATTGAGAATATATTAATCTTAAAGTTCGCGGAGGTAGACGATTGCTCTCCTGTCTCCACCTGATTCGTAACCTGTCTTGTCTTGCTCAGATTAACTCCTAACACACCAATACTGACTTCCACTGCCGTATAGTTATTGATAAAAGCTACCATTCCCGGAGAAACTCCAAACCCAAGATCTGTCGACTTGGAATAAGTACCGGTAAGCGCTTCACCTTTTCCATTCGAGACCTTCGACTGACTTCCACCGACTTCCAACTGTGTCTCGCTAAACACCGCAAAACGCTTGCTATCCCCTAAAGGAATATAGTTTCGAAAAATAGCCATGGCAGAATAAGAATGTTTCAACTGGTAAATATTGTTGATGTCAAATGACGTCTCATCATCCAAATTCAGTTGAGTTTCATCCATACGCACCAATGTACGCCCATATTTAAAGCGTCCTCCCAACGCCATATTATCTTTCAAGGCATAGGCAAACATCGGACTGAGTTTAAAAGAATACCCGTCCGAATTTATTTTTTCCACAACCAAAAAGTCATAATTATTTTCCGTATGTTCTGAATACGAAACAGAACTTCCGACAATCCATTGTCCTTTAGGGACAAAAACTTTTGACGGAAGTTTCTTTTGAGTATCTTGCGCATACCCCCCTAAGGCAGTACACGCAAGACATATTATACATAACAGTTTCTTCACAAATTCAATCGAATTATTTTATTATTCATAAATCAGCTCCATATCGTCAAGCCACATCTTGCTAGATCCACTTCCTTCAAAATAATCTCCATACTTACTAGCTGATGCAACAATAATAATAGAAGTTGGCTTACGTTGAGTTCCTCCATAGTTATCATAATCCAATTCTATGGTCAACTCTTTCAAATTTTCAGCGTCATTATAAGACTCCGTAAATACTTTCTCACCATAGGCAATAGTACCATCACCAGAATAGGTACCTTTCTCAGCGCTAAACAAGCTAGAAGAGTTTTTGGTTTTTACTACAAACGGCCAAGTTTCACCATCATACTCTTGTCCAGCCCAATCACCTACAGCTACATAAATTATACCCTGATCTGTCTCACCATCAGCTATATGGCTTCCTCCATTATCAACAGTACCAGGTTCGTAGCGTACCCAGACTTTTAAAGCCTTCGGACGACTTGTGCAAGGACATCCCCATCCCAACACACCATCAGTACCATCGGTCTTCAGATATTTTCCAGCAAAAAGATTTCCGGCAGCGAATTTACCAATAACTCCAAATCCTACAAACTGAGACGAAAGCAATATAGACTGATTTCCGGAATGTTTCACCGAAGTATCAGGAGTAGTCACATTCTTATTCATTGTAGCAGAACCATGATTTCCGGTATCCCACCACATTGACTGTCCACTTCCATACATCAGGATAGCGGAAGAAGAAGTAGAAGTAGATGTATATTCAAACCCTGCATTCTTCGGCTGGAATGTTGCCTCTGTTGTAAATTCATAAGTAACAGATGATGCCTGCTCACCGTCCATAGCTTGATATTCATAAGTAGTACCAGGTGTCAGTCCAGTGATTTCCTTACTAAATACATTTTCAGCTAAATCAGCATCCACCGTCGTCCAGTCTGCTGTATTTTTGACACGATAACGGAATTTAGGAGTAGAAGCCAACGTACCTGTCACAGTTCCATGCAAGGTTGCTTTTGAAGTCCACACTTCATACGGAATTATCTCATTCGTCACAACCGTCGCATTTGAAGCAACAATATTCCAAATCACTTTACGACTCTTTCCATTTGCATCAATCGCTTCAATTGTAGTAGATACACTGCCTTCATTTGCTGTCATTTTGGCAATCAACTCTTTTGCGAACAACAAAGTCCAGACATCGCCGTTCAAAGAAGTCTTTGAATCAGACACTGAAATACCAAAAGTTTTCAGTTCTTCATCTTTACCATCCAATTTCAACATATCGAACTGATTGGCAATAAATCCCCATTCGGTAAAACGTTCATTCTGAATGATTAAAGAACTCAAAGACGAAGAAGTAGCAACTTGCAGATAAAAATCCTTCTGTGCACCAACTTCCAAATACATAGGCTGCTCAAGGTCATAAGAACTTTCTTCCGAATCCTTGCATGTAATCACCGGACGTTGTCTGATAGTAATCACATGTTCTTCTTCTGCCAGCGGAGTTTCATCTACTTTAATCTGCAAAGCAGCACCACCAGTAGGATCCTGCCCTACAGCCGTATAGCTATAGTTCAAATTATAAAGTGTAGCCGACTTCAAGTCACTCAATTCAGTAGATTTTTCATACGACTCACCTCCTAATGTCTTTGCACTAAACTTACAAGTCAATTTATGGTTATCTTCCGGCAGACTGAAATATCCTTTTGCATCCGCATTTGCTGAAGAATAAACTAATTCTCCGGTAGCCGATGTAACCGTTACCTGACAATCTCCCTCGAATGCCTCTTTCAACGACTCATCCCAAGTGATAGCTACTACAGTATTGGCAATTCCACAATCTACCTCTACAGTACTAACTTGTCCCTTCGTAATGGTAAAATCCTTTTTTCCTTCAAAAAAGCGCTGTTCAAACGAAGCAGCTACAGAGTCTCCAGCAGTTACCCGTACAGAATAGTTACCATTTACCAATGCAATTTCCGAAGGTACATTTTCTACTCCCTGATACTTTTGTATCAATGTTTCGCCATCGTAAATACGAATCTTGCAATTTTGTTTCAGCACCTCCTGTTCCTCGCTGGCTAAGCTACGAGAAACTACGTTTACTTTATCCGACACTCCGATAGAAAGCTTTAAGCTTCCTTCGGCCTCAGCAAAGCCCGTGTCAGTTTTGCAAGAAGCCAAGCTTAAAACAGCACTTGCAAAAGCTATTATATAATAATATCGTCTCATTATTCTACACTCTTTATCTTTAATGTTTCTGTTGCCTCCAAGCCAATCTGATCAACTAAACGAATAATAAAATTATGATTTGCAGCTCCATAGATACCCAGCAAAGAAGTAAAGTCTGTAATATCAAAAAGAAGTTTGGTTTGGCCCATCACAGCATCTCCCGTAGGGAATCCCAAACCCTTCAGCCCTGCTTCCAAAGCTCCAGGTTCTGCCAAATCAAAACGATCAGTTAACCCAACACTTTCCAACACCTTTTTCGTCAGAGTTTTAGAGTCAATTGTTACATATACATGAGCTATACCATTAAGCGCAGAAAGAGTCACTTGCAACTGTGCGCTAGCACCTTTTTTAACTTCCAATACATCTTTAGTGATATCAAAAGCTTTTCCATTAAAGTTAGATCCCACAATAGTCGGAGCATTTTCATCGCCATCACCATCGCCCGGATCTTCACCGCCTTCTTCTGGGAAATCATCTATTCCAGGTTCTTTTCCCGGATCAGTTCCAACGACTTCATCCGATCCTGTCATCGATGAATCAACTACAATTGCCACACCTAAAGTACCATCACCTTCAGAACCATCACTTACAGGTGCAAACTTGTATTTTATAATATTATGTACACCGATTTTTACACTCTCAAACCGTTCGCTATAATCTATACTTTCTCCATCAATTGTACCTTTCAGAGTGACAATCATAGAAGTCGTTTCACCTTCAGGAGCAATCAGATAAGCCGAACGTGTTTCTGAGTATGGAATTTCTAAAGAATTCTCTCCCACAGTAATTGTCGTCACGACATCCTCTCCCATTTTACCTTGGAACTCTTCATCATATTCCACTGAAAATAGCATGTTTGCCAGTTTACAAGTAATAACAGGAACATCAACTACTTCATTTTCTTTTATCTCACAGGTCGCAGTTCCCTTATAATAAGGTGTATCAAACCCATTAGACGGAGTTTCTGCAGATGTAACCACAATAGAATAAGTCCCCACGGCCAACGACACAATTTCAGGCATTGCATTGTAATTCCATTGTTCTACTTTCTGCGACTGAGCATCATATATGGTCACCAAAAAATTGCTTACATCCACTGTTGATTCAGCACGTGAACCCACATACACCGTATCGACATTCGTATTTACTTCTGCCTTCATTGAGGACAAATTCAAATCCCCTTTCGCACTAGAGACACTTTCCATGGCTTCACTATGGCAAGCTGTAAAAGCTAACATACCCGCAAGCAGCGTCAAACAGATTAAAAAATATTTCTTCATATTATGTAGGCTTTTATTCGTAATTCAGTTTAATATCATCAATTCTCAATACACTTCCAATACGAGCCGTTTGTTGCTGACCCGAAATCTCCATTGTTCTTTTTTTACTATCTACAGAACCTGAAGAGGATTTAAATACCATATAAATAGAAGACACCTTTTTATGCACATCCGGAGAATAGGTAAACGGTAAAGTAATTGTATTTCCACTCGGGTCACCCTCTTCTCCATTAGGTATCTCATTTGAAGCAACTATAGTACCGTCTGCAGCCTTTAATACAACTTGCATATAAAATTTTTCATTATCATTAAAAGATTCATATTGATACCAGAAAGTCATAGAATTGGGTCTACTTGCAAATGAATGACCTTCCGATGCATGTCCTCCACTATCATTAGATGTACCAATCCAAATTTCACCCGCATGAGGTGTTGTTGAGCCTCCATCAACAATCGCTGCACTACCCACAGCAATAGTAGCTATTTGAATTGATTTTTCACCTTGAGATTTATTTGATGATGACCATGAGATAGTAGGAAATACTTTATACTCATAATAAAAAGCAGCACATTCAGAAAGCATTGTTGCCCTACTATTAACAGCCCACCATGTATCATTTTCATTCGTATTCCAAGGCAAATACCATTCACGCTCTCCAGTACCAGCCCACGTTATCTTATATGTAAATATTTCCGTATGCCATTCCTCAAATCCCGCATTCCCCACTTGAGCCTTCGGTTCAGTAGTTATACCAAGTTCTTGGGAGAACGAAGCTACTTCTCCCCCACGCTTATACACAGCACGCAAAGTATAAGGAATACCCTCTGTTTCAGTTGCCCCTTCTCCCAGACCAGTCAATAAGAACAATCCGGTTTCAGCATCATAAGACTGGTGAGGCCATGCTATCCACTCCTCTCCCTCTTTATACTGAATTTCTACTGTAGAAGAAGAAATGGTACGCGATGAACGTGATTTAGCAGATGCAACTACTTGAAGATATGCCTTCGTTGCCCACACATCCGCATCACCATTCTTTAAAGACAAAGTAAGTTCCGGATCTTCTACCTTAAAAGTGCGTTCAATAGTTTTCGCACCATACTGTGCTTTAAACTTCACTCCATTCTCCGTATCCACCAAAGGCTCCGGATAAGTAAATGTCACCTTATATTTATTTTCTTCCGTTCCTGGCTGTATATTAATATTTTCAGCAGTAAACTCCTGAGGAGCACCCAAGTATATATAATAGAACTTAATTAAGGCTGGATCACCCTCTAAAGTCAAATCAGCGGTCATCGTTGTGCTACCATACGAAACATACTCAGGCAAAGCCACAGCAAAACCATTATTACGAGTAGTTACTTTCAATACTAAATCTTCCGATACTTTAGTCAATACATCCGTAGCTCGAAGCGTAAACGTATGCACATCATTTCCATCAGAAGTACAATATAAATAAGGAAGCACATTTTTAAAATCAACCAATGCTATTTTATCATGGTTGGCTCCCAATCCTTTGGTAGAAAGTCCCAGCTCAGTCAGCTTCTGCGACTGTTCAGTCGTAAGATTCATCAAATCCACACTTTCCGGCCACCCCTGTGCCTTCAAAGCCTCAGAAACCGTTATCAATTCACATTTAGCCAACCCGGAAGATGCATTTAAATAAGCCTCCAATTTATCGGAAACAGTACTACCTTCCATCACTTCAATCGCATTTCCCGATGTAAATCCATAAGCTGCAAATTCAGGAGCCGGTGCATTCAGAGCCTCATCCGAAATATTAATATCCACATTCTGCTCTGAAGAAGGATTATCATTAAACACAATCTTCAAAGAAGCCGTAGAAGCGTCCACATCCATTGTCAAGCGATATTCGTGTTTCACTTCTGCCGTAAAATTCTTTGGATTTAAAGTCACCTTTTGAGATACACCCTGACGGGTCACCTCCAAGAACAATTCCAGATTTCCCGGAACGAAATATGCCCCACGTGTTTCGTCATCAGCATAAGTTATCTTATTCCCCTTCGAAGAACTGACATAAGCACTATATGAAGAAAAATAAGACTTAAAATCATCCGTATACGAAAGAATAACTCTAGCTTTATTAATCGTACACGTTACAGAAGCCTCCGCTGTTTCATCTTTACCAACCTCCACAGTGGTACTTCCCAAATAACTCAAAGCATCAAAGCCTTCTGCATTTGCATCTCCATACGAAGCTGTCACCAAATATGTACCTACAGGAACAGATACTGGTTGAAATTTCCCAAAACTATCCCATGAATTAGAGACCTTACCATCAGCAGATTCTATCGCCAATGCAAAGTCATTAATTTCAGGAGCCACTTCTTCTGAAGCTCTGGATTCAGCATCCGCCAAACTCCAGTCCGTGCTAACTCTCACATCTATGCGCCCTTCAAGCGAACTCCGTGTATCTTCTTTCGTACACGAAGCTAGTCCTATAAACAAAAAGGACAACAATCCGTAACAAATCTTTTTCATCTTCTATTTTCTATGAAAACTTCTATTTTTTCGGGTGCAAAATAACACCAAATCGCAAATTCTCACAAGGTCTATTTCTTTTATTTTTGGCTGATTTTTAAATAAGAGTAAAACACACACTCTTTATTCTATCTGAAAACTAATACTAATCAGCTATTTTAGGCATACATCGATAGTCTATTTTTAAGATTACCGCATTTTCTAAACAAGCAAAAATATTTTGAATACATTTCATCCATTATCATACCTCATATTCCAGCTCCAACATCCCAACAAGCAGAGAATCCACAAATGAAACAAGTAATAATAATAAG
Organism: Phocaeicola sp. ICN-14070; assembly: GCF_037892625.1. Taxonomy (NCBI): domain Bacteria; kingdom Pseudomonadati; phylum Bacteroidota; class Bacteroidia; order Bacteroidales; family Bacteroidaceae; genus Phocaeicola; species Phocaeicola sp. ICN-14070. The sequence continues at coordinate 65,177 of NZ_JBBKBF010000006.1, forward strand.
CTTATGAAGTTTTTTCTTATCTTTGCAAGATATAGTAATATCTAATCTATAATCAAAACAATGAATTTAAAGTACATTTTAGCCGGATTTTTACTAAGCTTATCTATAAGCTCCTGTATTCAGGACGAAGCTCTAAATGTAGAAGCAGCTATAGACAGTTGCACCGGAACAAACATCCAATCCACCACAATTGACCATTTAAGAAAAGAAATAGAAGTCTATGTACTAGACGGTACTGATATTTCCCACCAGGAATTGATTTTCACTCTTCCTGAAGGGGCTTCCATTCAAGCAGAGGAAGCTGAAACAAACGACCAGCCTCCTTTGTATGATTTCAGCCAAAAGACATTACGAACATTTATCGTAACTTCTGAAGATGGAGCAACGCAAACCAAGTACCTTATTCGAGTAAACAAACTGACTTTACCCACAAGCTATTCTTTCGAAGAATTAAAAGAAATAACTCCATATAACGTATTTTATTTGACAAATGAGTCCGGTATTATGCAGTGGGCAAGCGGAAATCCAGGATACGACTTAAGCGGAATGGCATTAGACGAAACTCAATACCCGACTGTACAACATCCTACTGGCTATTCAGGAAAATGTGTAAAACTCACCACCCTCAGTACAGGAAACTTTGGAAAGCCTATAGGAATGCCTATTGCTGCCGGAAATTTATTTATCGGATCATTCGATACTCAAAATGCCGTACTTGCTCCTTTGCAAGCGACCCACTTTGGATTTCCGTTTACCAAACGCCCTTCCAAAATTACCGGCTGGTTCAAATATAAAGCAGGAGAGGTTTTTACCGATAAATCAGGAAACATTGTTACTGGCAAAAAAGATAAAGGAGACATCTACGCAGTACTTTATGAAGCTCCCAGCAGTGATTTCTCATTAGATGGCAATCTTTTTCCGAATAATGGTACCGGAATAGATGAACACATTGTCCTTTTAGCACGTATTTCCGAACAAGAAATGACAGAAACAAGTGAATGGACAAAGTTTGATTTAGACTTCAAGTCTCAAAACGGCAAAACAATCAACACTGAAGACTTAAAAAATGGAAAATACAAACTTGCAGTTGTATTCTCCTCCAGTGTCATGGGGGCGTATTTCCAAGGAGCCGTAGGAAGTGAACTATGGATAGATGAAGTAGAAATTATTTGTAAAAATTAATTATTATAGAAGAAAGACATATGAAAAAACATATAAAACCAATATTAGCCCTCCTTTTATGTGGCTTTACTCAAATTAGCCATGCACAATCATCAGAGCACAAAGGTTTGATATGGCTGGCTTCACACGGACTTGACTACGAAGTAAAAGCAGGAATAAATATAGGAGGAACTTCCCCTTTACCTCTACCTAAAGAAATCAGGAGTTTAGACAGCTATTCTCCCGGACTCGCCATTACATTGGAAGGAAATGCCACCAAATGGATTGACGCCCAGCAAAAATGGGGAGTAAGTCTGGGTATAAGGCTTGACAGCAAAGATATGGAAACAAAAGCCAGCGTAAAAAACTATGGCATGGAAATATTCAGTGAAACCGGAGGAAAAATAAAAGGACTCTGGACTGGAGGGGTAAAGACAAAAGTAAAAATGTCATATCTGACTATTCCCGTCTTAGCTAATTATCGTATCAGTAGTCGCTGGAAAGTCATGGCAGGTCCTTATTTTTCATATATGATGAACGGAGAATTTTCAGGAAATGTATATGAAGGACATTTGCGAACTCCTGACGCCAGTGGAAGCCGGGTTAATTTTGAAGGAGGAAATATGGCTGCATATGATTTTTCAAACAATCTCCGCCATTTTCAATGGGGATTACAAGTAGGTGGAGAATGGAAAGCCTACAAGCACCTGAATGTACATGCAGATTTGACCTGGGGCCTGAATGATATATTTGAAAAAGACTTCACCACGGTTTCATTTGCCATGTACCCCATTTATCTGAATCTCGGATTTGGATATGAATTCTAATATTACGAACCAACCATAAAAAATACGAAAAGAACATATTGTATTTAATATGAACCCCGAAAGTTAGACAAAAAACTTTCGGGGTTTATATTAATCATACCACGCCTACCAGCACAATATGAAAGAGATATACAGCACATGAATAAAGCGTTTGCAAAACACTTGATAAAAGAAAGAGTCCGGCAAAAATACCGGACTCTTTCCATTATGAGATAGTTTATGTCCAACTTTTGGGAATCACTTCATTGTGAAGCAACCTCTTTCTCAAATAATTGATATATTATTTATTAATAATTGCAACATTATCAACAACTAATTTACTACCTACAGCAGCATTATAAGCAGCTCCATCAGCACTAGCTGAAAAAATAACTGCAAACTTGTACAATTTTTCAGGATTGTATTCTTTAACATATTCCAAATTTAATTCAAATGGAGTATATTCTTCAACAACCTGATCACTTGTAAATATTACCTTAGCTACAATCTTATCTGAAGTGTAGATATCATCTCCATATAAAGTTTCATTTTCATTGCTAACTTCATAAAGAACTGCACTCAAAGAACATTTGTCAGTAACCCCTTCCTGCAATTTTCCATCTGCATTATAGAACTCTGTTCCAGGAGTATATTTATAATAACCAGTAACTTTTACAGGCTCTTTATAATATGGAATTCCAAACTCTGTAGTTTTCATAGCACCACCAGGGGACATCGCAGCCAAAGGATTAAAATTACCTAAGAACAAAGAACCAGCAGTTACCTTTGGAACCTTTTGTCCCATCATATTATCACTACCTTGAGTATCAACCGACTCCATACTTGCTGCCAATTTTCCAGAATGCACATCCTGTGTTGAAGTAATAGGCCAACCACCAGTATAAGAAATAGGAGGAGTAGCAAAAACACCAAATGCTTTTATAAATAAAACAGCCTGATTACAACTAGCCCATCCTCCCTCTGCTATAGGATACTGATTTTCTTCACTGGTCTGAGTTTTATCCACAGTCCAATTCTCAAAGTCATAAACAACCACATTTCCTGATATTGAAGCTTTATACTCAGCTACAGTACCATCTTCAGCTGTTACCGTATAAGTAACAACTTTGCCATTAGAAAAATCTTGTGCCTCTCCACTAGCTGGAACTACGGTAGCACCTTTTGAAACTTCAATAGTAGGAACCAACGCAGTCAAATACTCAGCTTTAGCTGTATCTGCAACCATGAAAGTAATAGTCTTAGCTTCTTCATTAATCACACTTTCACCTATAACCAAAGAGTCAACTTCTGCTACTTTTCTATCGAAGACAAAAGATGTAATCTTTGCTTCACTACTTTCATCACCTTTCAGACGAGTACCTGAATATGTAACTTTCACTGCTTGCTTTACTCCTCCTGTCAAAGTAGCATCTATATCTAGATTCAGATTTAAAGATCCATTACTGAAAACACCAGTAGCATCCACATCAGCAGTTAATAATTCAGCCTCAACCTTGGTTGTTCCAGTAAATTCATAATTATCGCCATTAGCCGTCAGCACACAGTTCTCCAAATTTATATCACCAATTTCAATTCCCATAAACGAAAAATCTGTAATAGATAAACTTACAGCGTTATCTCCAGCTTTCGTTACATTAATAATTTGAGAATTAATTGTTCCTCCCGGAATTTCTGTCCCGTTTTGCGAAATAGAAACATCTAATTTTCCTTTGTATTTGCCAGCCAACTCACTATCAATAGGAACCGCTATTGATTCATTTTCACTACAAGAACTAAACAAATTCACCGCACACAATACGGCAAACAAGTAATAAAATAAACTCTTTTTCATTTCTTGATTATATTTTTAATTGCGACTGCAAAGGAAAAGAATAAGCTTTACCTGTGCAAGGTCGATTTATATTATTTTTATTCCATTTTTTAGGTTTTTAAAATAAAAGAGAAGATAAAGCACAGATTCTATATTATTTACAAAGAATTTAGCAAAGCATAATTGGTCCATATTTAAGATTAGCAATCTTTCACCGAACTCTATTTATAACAATACAAAGCTATAGACACAAAAATAAAGTAAGCGCAATTCATTATAACGAATCACTTACAACCAATAAATAAAAAAATATATTTACCTTAAAAAGGCACATATAAGAATAAAACTTTCAGTATATTTGGAATCCATATATAAATAATAAATACTATAAAACACTAACGCTAAAAAGAAATAAAATGAATTACTCGACAATCTACCGAACCCTAGGTATCTTACTTTTTATTACTTTTAAAACAATCACGGTTCATGCACAATTTGCCGTAAAAGGAACACTTGTCGATTCACTGACCCATGAAAGTGAACCCTATGCCACCATACGCATTACGCTCGACAAGTCGCCTGAAAAACCGGTCAGAATGAATGTGACCGATGATAAAGGAAAATTCCAGGAAAAATTGCCTCAAACCGGGAAATACACTCTGCAAATCACCTCTGTAGGAAAACGCACAGTAATCCGCCATTTTACCATCACCGACAGCAAACGGGTGGCCGACCTGGGTACGCTGTACACTGGCGATGATACCCAGATGCTGAAAGGCGTGGAAGTAGTGGCTCAGAAACCGCTTGTAAAAGCCGAAATCGATAAAATTTCTTACAGTATAGAAGACGACCCTGACTCCAAAACCAATACCACTCTCGAAATGCTGCGGAAAGTACCGCTCGTTTCCGTCGACGGAGAAGACAACATACAGGTAAATGGTTCCAGCAATTTCAAGGTACACGTAAACGGAAAGCCGAACACGTTGATGAGCAACAACCCAAAAGAAGTGCTCCGCAGTCTGCCTGCCAATTCCGTCAAGTCCATTGAAGTGATAACTGAACCAGGAGCCAAATACGATGCAGAAGGCATTGGAGGTATCCTGAACATCATCACGACCGATGCCAAGATGCAGGGGTACAATGTTACTCTCGGAGCAAATGCCAATAACATGGGAGTATCGGGATATGCTTATGGAACAGTGCAGGTGGGCAAATTCACCCTCACCGGAAACTATTCGTACAATCATCAGGACCAGCCGCGCAGCCTTTCTGAAAGCGGACGTGAAGATTTTACGTCTGCCGACTACCGTCACCTGCTGTCACAAGGCTCTTCCAAGAGTACCGGCGATTTCCAGTTTGGAAATATTGAAGGAAGCTATGAAATAGACAGCCTGAACCTGATTACATTTTCAGCCAACGTATTTGGCGGAAAATTCGATACGCATGGCGATTCACGTACCGTCATGAGTGACAATGACTGGAAAGAACGCTATAGTTACCTCACCCTCAACCAGTCTAACAGCCAGTTTGGAAACATCGGCCTCAATGCCGACTACCAGCATTCTTTTAAGAAAAAGGGAGAATACCTCACTTTATCCTATAAGTTCAACAATTCACCCAACGGAAATGAAGCCGACACCTACTATGACGAAGTGAAGGATGTACCTTTCAACCTGCTTCATCAGTATTATGACAACGATGCCCATACGGCAGAACATACGGCACAGATTGATTATGTCAATCCGCTGAATGATATGCATTACATAGATGCCGGCATGAAATACATTTTCCGTGAGAATTACAGTGACAGCCAGTATTTTCTGGAAAATGCAGAAGGTGAAATGGAGGCCAGTCAAGACCTTTCCAGCAAATACCAGCAGGGACAACACATTCTGGCTGCTTACGCAGACTATCAGCTGAAGTGGAAAAAATTCGGTGCAAAAGCCGGTGTACGCTATGAGCACACGTTTATGGACGTGAAATATGACTACATGCCCGAACGCAACTTCAAGGCCGGATTCGACGACGTGGTTCCTACCTTGAACCTGTCCTACATGCTGGGCACAAGCGCCAGCCTGCGTGCCAACTACAACATGCGTATCAACCGCCCGGGAATATGGTGCCTGAACCCTTTCCGCGATACCAGTAACCCGACTTCCATCAGCTATGGTAATCCGGATCTGGACACAGAAAAAGCCCACATCCTTGGCATGACCTTCAATTCCTTCAGTGCCAAGTTCAGCCTGAATGCCAACCTTACTTATACGTTTACCAATAACGGCATCGAACGCTACTCTTTCATGAACAACGGAGTACAAGAAAACACCTACGGCAATGTGGGCAAGAGCCAGCGTACACGCCTGGCCTTATGGATGAACTGGAACCCGGGCAGTACCACCCGTCTCTCACTCAACACCAGCGGAAGCTATTCCGACTATCAAAGTAAGGAGCTGAATTCGTACAACAGCGGATTCTCTGGCGACGTATTTGCCAACGTACAGCAGACCATCCCCTGGGAACTGCGGCTCAGCCTTTACGGCGGTGGAAGCACTCCTTACGTATCCTTGCAGGGAAAAGGTTCTTCCTTTTATTATTATGGCATCAACCTGAGCCGTTCTTTCTTGAAAGAAAAACGGCTTAACATATCACTTTTTGCCAGCAATCTTTTCCAGAAATACACCTCCCACAGCAGTGAAACCTGGGCAGAGACCTTCCGTTCATGGTCGAATAACAGCTATCCTTCACGCAGATACGGAATCAGCATCAGCTGGCGGTTTGGAGAACTGAAAACACAAGTGAAAAAGACACAGCGCAGCATTACCAACGATGATGTGAAAGCAGGAGGAGACAACCAGGCTGGCGGAAGCATGCAATAAATTCATTATCTTTCTGTATCTTTGCCAAAAACAGAACAAGATGGAAAAGGAATTACCTAAAATAGATTTGCCCGAGGAATGGCTGGTAGGTACCGGAATCAGCAAGGAACTACTGGGATTGTACAGAAACTATCCGGTACGCCTGAAATGCGAAATTTTTGTACTTTGCACATCAGGAGAGGTAGAAGCTTCGGTCAATCTTAATAAGATAACGGTAGAAGCCAACGATTTTATCGTACTCACTCCCGGAAGTATCTTCCAGATAAACGACATCAAAGGAGACCTGAACATTTATTTTGGAGGTTTTTCCTCTGAATATATAGAGCGTAATCTCCAGTCGCACTCTTTTCTGGATACCATGTACCTCACACTGGGACGCCCGGTTATCCGTCTGAAGCCGGAAGGAGCCAAAATGATGGAGGAATATATGCAGCTGCTTATCAAGATGTATGAATTCCTCCCAGAAAAAATCAGACCAGAAATGGCTCCCAATCTTTATGCCGACATACACAAAGGCATCTCTATACTCTACCGCAACAAAACCGACGGAGTGCATTCTCTGTCAAAAAGCGAACTGATTTGCCGTAACTTTGCCCAGCTGGTGATGCAACATTACAACCAGACACGCAATGTGGCCTGGTATGCTGAAAAGCTGCAGATTACGCATGCTCACCTCTGTACTACAGTGAAACAGATTACGGGAAAGACTTGCGTGGATATCATTTCCTCCATGGTCATTATGGACGCCAAGTCACAGCTGAAATCATCCCAGCTTTCCATCCAGAATATTTCCGACTCACTGAACTTTGCCAATGTGTCTTTTTTCGGAAAATACTTCAAACGTTATGTAGGCATGAGTCCGCTGGAATACAGAAATAACGGATAAGAACCTAACAAACTATCCTTCAAAAAAAACGCACTTGCGTTTAAAGGAAAACGCCGAAGAATTTTGATTAAAACGCACTTGCGTTTCGGATAAAATGTACTTGCGTTTTCAATCAAACGTACTTATGTTTTTTAGTACCCTGAAAAATCCCATGAAAAGAATTTATTTTTTACTCGTTTTCAGCCTGATAGGAGTTTCCTTGCGAGCCATATCCAACATCCGGATTACTCCCGTTCCTTCCCTCCCCCAACTTCCGGTCAGTGCCATACACCGGATTTTTCAGGACAGCGAAGGCATGATGTGGTATGGCACGGTCAACGGACTGTGCTGTGACGACGGATACCAGATCAGCGTCATCCGTTCCGACATCAACACACCGGGACTGCTGAACGATAATACCATCCAGTCCATTGCAGAAGATGAAACAGGTAGAATCTGGTTTGGAACCGACCATGGAGCCTACATTCTTGACAAGGCAACCAGACAAGTCACTCCGCTAGATGCCGAACAACTGCAGACCAACTTTATCTACAGCATACGAAAGACCTCCGACGGATACATGTGGATAGCGACGGGGCACAGGCTCCTAAGATACAACACCTTGGGAGAGTTACAAAAGACTTATCTGCTATACGACCATGAAGGAAAACCCTCATGGATGGCCGGTTTTTGCGAAAGCCGGCAAAAACAGATTCTGATTACCGTAGGAAGAGAAGGTATCTACCGTTACGACAAAAAGACAGACACCTTTACCCGTTATGCCAATCCTCCTTCAGAGAGAAACCTCACCTGCATTGTGCAAGACCGTACCCACAATTATTTCTGGGTAGGCACCAGTTCCAGCGGCCTGCTCCTCTTCAACCCTTCTGCTCCCAAGGACTCCGTCTATACTTACTCACCGTTACCGGTCAATCCCATGGGAGAAACCGAAGGAGAGATTTTGTATATGGAACAGGACAGTCACGAAGGAACTCTCTGGATGACCACCCGAAGTTCCTTGATTGCCATGCGCTACGATGAAGCACATCGCTCCCTGCGCCAGACAGATTTCCGTCTTCCCGCAGAATACGGAAACATGCTCAATGAAATCTATCAAGATAAAGAGGGAAATCTCTGGGTAGCCTCTTTCGATGGGAAAAGTTTCATTATCCACTTCACGGAAAATGCTCCGGAAGAATTCACGCTGCCGGCCCTGCAGCAAAGAGTACGGTTCCAGCCGGCCATCATGGCACTGAGTGATGCGGGCGAAGGCAAAATGTGGATTTCACAAGAACGGACGGGACTCGGCCTGTACGATCTGTCCCGCCACGAAGTCATGCTTTACAGCGATGTCCTCGCCCTGAAGTCTCTTGCCCTGGGCTCCATCAAGCAAATGACCGAACCACGGAGAGAAGGCAACGTATGGGTCATTCCCGAAGGACGCAACCTTATCTATGAACTCGGACGAGAAGGTATGCGGATGAAGCACATCCGTACCCTGAGTCTTCCCGACAAGGCCAAAAGGCACTTCACCCAAACCTACGAAGACCGCAACGGCACGCTCTGGGCTGGAACGAACAACGGATTATTCACCTTTAGCCTACGTGATAACCAATGGCATACGGTGTGCGACACACTGGGGCAGGTCAGCGCACTTAAGGAAGACAAACAGGGAAATCTATGGATTGGCACCACCAATAAAGGGCTTTATCAGCAATCCTCCAAAGGGAAATGCAAAAAAATACCTTCTTCCCTCTCCATTACCTGCCTGAGTGTGCAGGAAGACAGCCTCATCTGGATAGGAACACAAGAGGGAGGAGTCTACGCCCTGAACCCACAGACAGGAAAACTGACCGACCACACCCGGCTGTGCGGACTGAACGGAAACATTGTCAACCAACTGGAGTTCGACGTATACGGCCATCTGTGGATAGACACCAACCAGAAACTGATAGAGTATAACCCGAAAAACCATTCGTTCTCCACTTACCTCACTACCGACAATTCCATGCTGCTCAGGCGGTTTATCCCTACAGCTATCTGCAAGGGACACGACGGACGAATTTATTTCGGAGGTATCCCGGGAATCTGTGCGGTAACTCCTTCTGCCCGACTTGACCAGCCCAGCAAGAACATTCCGACATTTATTACCGGAACATACGTCATGGGAAAACCTGTCACCAATGAAAACTCCCTGACACTCCACCCCGATGAATACGACCTGGACATTCATTTTTCTTCCCTCGACTATCTGAATGCCTCCAAGATACGTTATGCCTATCGTCTGATTGGACTTGACAAGGAATGGAACTACACCGCCGTAGGACAACATACCGTCAATTATAAACATCTGCCTCACGGAAATTATGTGTTCGAAGTGAAGGCAACCGACGGATATGGAATCTGGAGTGACAAAATCACCCGCCTGCACATTGAACGTCTGCCTGCTTTCTACCAGACAGGCTGGGCCATTACCTTATATATATTACTACTGGCAGCCGGAGTCTTCCTCGGGCTTCGTTTCTACCTTCGCCGGATGAAGCTGAAAAATGAAGAACTGTATGCCGACAGCACGGAGCTGATGAAGATGCGTTCTTACCTGAACGAAAAATCAGTCCCCCAGGCAGAAGTACGGATTTCGGACATGGAATTTGCCAAACTGGATGAGATTCTATTGGAAAATATCCTGAAAGCTGTGGAAGAAAACCTGAGCGAACCCGACTTCGACGTGCAGCATCTGGCAGAAAAAGTCAACATGTCACGCTCCACACTGACCCGCAAGCTGAAAGCCATTACAGGGCTCACTCCGTTGGAGTACATCCGCCGTGTAAAGATGCAGCATGCCTGCCGGATGCTGGAAGATACCCGCGCCACCGTGAACGAAGTAGCCCTGGCTCTGGGATATTACAACCGGAAATATTTCACCACCTGCTTCAAGGAAGAGTATGGAATCACTCCCAGCGAGTATCAGAAACAGCAAGGAAAGAGGGATACATCTGAATCAAAAGAGGGATAAAAATGAATCAAAACACCCTCTGAAGCATTTCAGACTGCTCTTTGGCGCATTCTGTTCTCTTTGTCTGACGGAAATCTCTTTACATTTGAACCATCAACCTTTGTATGTAAAAACAATCTGATAAAAAAATGAGAAAAGAGATTTTATTCCTAACCGCACTGGCATCTTGCCTGTCTTCCTTCGGTCAGACTTTTGAAAAGACCGCTCAGGGAGGAAAGTTCCAGACTGCACAGCCCACATTGAACGGGGAGGTGATTTTCTACTCTCCTTCCATCGTGCGCATTGTAAAGTATCCTTCGGCTGAAATGCCCGAAAAGAAGAGTTATCCAATCATCAAGACTCCCGAAAAGGTAGAGATTTCTTACAAGCAGAACGGGAACACGGTAAGCATGACCTCCGGAAAAATGACAGTAACACTCGACGTAGCTACCGGAAAAGTGACTTATACCGACCCACAGGGTGAAACTTTATTGAAAGAAAAGGTGGAAGGCACCAACTTTATTCCCCGCAAGGATGTAAACCGCGATGCCTACACTGTCAGCCAGGCATTCAGCCTTGAACCGGAAGAAGCCATTTACGGACTGGGACAGCGCCAGAGCGGAGCTATGAACCACCGAAACCAGCAGATTCACCTGTCAAACGGCAATACCAACATCTGCATCCCTTATTTCACATCTGAAAAAGGATATGGTGTATACTGGGATAATCCGGGCATCTCCGATTTCAGCGATACCCCGTATGAAACCTCCTTCTCTTCGCAGGTAGGCCTCTGTTCTGATTACTATTTCCTTTATAAAGACGGTACACAAGACGGCGTAATTGCCTGTATCCGCGACCTGACCGGAAAGGCCACCATGTTCCCGCTCTGGACCATGGGCTACTGGCAGTGCCGCGAACGTTACAAGAGTCCCGACGAACTGTGCGGCGTACTCGACAAGTACCGCAAGCTACAAATTCCGCTCGACGGTATCGTACAGGACTGGCAGTACTGGGGATGCGATTCCAACTGGAATGCCATGAAATTCATGAATCCGCGTTACATCAACAAGATGGACGACAAGGAAGCACTTCGCTACCTTCCGAATGGAGAAGACAAGAACGCACGCTATCCAAAACCCCGTTTCAAAAGTCCGGAAGAAATGGTGGAATACGTTCATAAGCACAATGCCCACCTGATGATTTCCGTATGGGCTAGCTTCGGCCCTTGGACCGATCAGTTCAAGGAGCTCGACAAGATGGACGCCCTGTTGAAATTTGAAACATGGCCTCCAAAATCGGGTGCACATCCTTACGACCCGTTCAACAAAGACGCCCGCGACCTGTACTGGCGTTACCTCAGCCACCTGCATAAAATGAACATCGACGCCTGGTGGACCGACTCTACGGAACCCGACCATCTGAACCCCAAAGAAAGTGATTTCGACCTGATGACGGCCGACGGTTCTTTCCGCTCGGTACACAATGCGTTCCCGCTGACTCACAACCAAGGTATCTACGAACACCAGCGTGCCATATCAGACGAGAAACGTGTGTTCCAGATGACACGTTCAGGTTACCTGGGCCAGCAGCGCTACGGTGCCCTGAGCTGGAGTGGCGACGTGGTATCAAGCTGGGATGTACTCCGTCAGCAGATTCCGGCCGGATTGAACTACACGCTTTGTGGTATCCCCTTCTGGAACACAGATATAGGAGGGTTCTTCGGATGGGAATACAACAATGACTGTACCAACGTAGCTTATCAGGAACTGCACGTACGCTGGTTCCAGTGGGGATGCTTCATGCCGCTGATGCGTAACCACTGCTCTTCACCGATGATGAACGAAATTGACCTCTTTGGCAAAGAAGGCGACTGGGCTTACGATGCACAAAAACGCATGATTGAACTCCGCTACCGTCTCTTGCCTTACATTTACAGCCTGGACGGAGCCGTAGTACAGGAAGACGGTACCATGATGCGTCCGCTGGTAATGGATTTTGCCCACGACCGCAAGGCCATCCTGCTGGACGATGAATACATGTTCGGTAAAAACATCCTGGTATGTCCGGTCACCGAACCACTCTATACCAAGAAAGTAGAAAAGAACAAGGGAGTTACTACCGTGCCCGATGTAGCGAAAGCTTCAGCTCCGGTAGAAGTGTACTTGCCTAAAGGAACAAAATGGATTGACTTCTGGACCAACGAAACAGTAGAAGGCGGCCAGCACATTAAACGCGAATGTCCGGTTGACATCCTGCCACTCTACATCAAGGCGGGAAGCATCCTTCCGCTCGGCCCGAAGGTACAGTACACTACCGAAAAGAAATGGGACAACCTGGACATCTGCATCTATCCGGGAGCCAACGGCGAATTCGTACTCTACGAAGATGAGTTTGACAACTACAACTACGAAAAGGGTATGTTCTCTACCATCAAGTTCAGCTGGGACGATGCGTCACGTACACTAACCATCAGCGACCGTAAAGGCGAGTTCCCCAAAATGCTGAAACGCCGCAGTTTCCGCATCACCCTGATGCAGCCTGGCAAGCAATCGGCCGAAACTGTCATGGTGAGCGCAGACAAGAAAGTTAACTATTCAGGCAAGAAACTGACAATCAAGCTGTAAATACACCCTAACATACAAAAAACGGGGTGCACTTCAAATGTGAAGCATCCCGTTTTTGTATATATTATTTTTTAATCTTCCGGCAGCTCTACCACACCGAGCTTTTTCTTTCCGTCCATCTTGACGGACAAAGGTTTCTCAAACCGTACCCAGCGCAGGTATTTGGTTTCTTCTACCGCCGGCATGCTGTCGAGCAAAGCCTGGTTGTAGATACCGTCGTTCATATAGGCATTGATGGTGAAATATCCCACCCCGAAAGAGGTCAGATTCTGGAAGAAGTGGGTTCCCTGACTGGGGTCTACCCGGTAATTGGTCAGTCCGGCTTCCACGATGATACGGGCTGCCGAAATGTTGGGCCACTTCACCGGAATACCCAGCCACGTGTCACTGCTTCCCCAGCGTCCGGGGCCAACCAGTATGTAATGTTTACCTTCATCCAGGAAACGACGGTTGAGTTTCTCGATGTCGTAAGCTATCAACTGGTTATTGGAGGCAGAATAGCCTTCTGTCTTGACATAAATCACATCTTGTATGTCGTCCATCACCCCGTGTCCCAGGGAGTTTTCACTCTTGAGTAACAGGCGTTCATCGGGAATCACGCTCAGGTCTTCATCCAATCCGGCTTTTACATCGACCATCGGACGTATCTGCAACAGATAGAAGATGCCGCTCTTCGTACGGGCATCAAAATTGACGGCAAACTCGATTTCTACCGGACGGCGCATTTCGCCCTGACCGTATTTCTGGGCCAGTTGCAGGATGCGTGCCAGCGGGAAGACATCGTGCTGAAGGATGTTGGCAAAGGTTATCAGCTTGCGGCCGCCGGGATAAATACCATCGCGTATCACCATGTCGTACGGATCGTAGGTAGAAGCAATAAAGTTCAAAGCTCCGTCGGCTTCGGCGTCTTTCACATGGAGTTTCAACAGGTTAAATCCATCGTCGAGCGAGAAGTTCTGTCCCAGGTTCTTCAAGTCGAGGGCATAGAAGCGGGTCTGTGTTTCACGCAGGGCAATTTCCATTTCGCTGGTCTGAAGCACCTGCGTAGGATGATACGGACACACGCGCAAGGTCAGTCCGCCGTCGACAATGTATTTTCCTAACCCCAAGGCCAGACTGACGGTACCTTCTTCGGCCAGCTCGTCATTAATCGGGTAATAGTTGATGGAGCGGGCTACTCCAGAAATGGCCGGATAATAGCGGTCGCCATACTGTGTGCCGACTACTTCCTGCAGGATGACAGCCATCTTTTCCTGGTCTATCACGTTGCTGGTGGCTTGCATGTAGGCTTTACTATCCTTATAATATACGGAAGCATATACTCCCTTGATGGCATCGCCCAGCATGCGGAGCATTTCGTACTTATCGTCCAGATAGGGAATCATGTAAGTGGAATAGATTCCGGCAAAGGGCTGGTAGTGGGAGTCTTCCAGCAGACTGGAGGAACGGATAGCAATCGGTGCCTTTACCGCATCGAAGAAGGCAAAGAAGTCTTCTACCAGCCGGTCGGGCAACTTGGCACGAAGGAAGGCGCGGAGAATCACGTCGTCGGCCGCATCACTCAGGGCTATCTGGTACAACTGGTTGGAGTCCATGAACTCATCGAAAATATCGGTACAGAGGACTACGGTTTTCGGAATCATGACGGAGGCATTCTCAAACTCATCGAACTCCGTGTGACGTTTTACCATGTTGTCAATAAAGGCCAGACCGCGTCCTTTTCCTCCCAGTGAGCCATCGCTGATGCGGGCAAAGTTGGAATAACGGTCGAAGCGGTCGCGCTGGAACACGGCTACTACGCCCTGGTTTTTCATCTTACGGTATTTTACGATGGCTTCGAATATTATCTGTCGGTGGGCATCAATGTCCTGAAGTGACTCCCATGTAATCTGTTTCAAGAATTCAGCAACTGGAAAGATGGCACGCGAATACAGCCAGCGTGAAATGTGGTTGCGGCTGATGTGATAGAGGAAGGATTCTGCAGGGATGGCAAATATCACGTTCTGCAATTCCTTCAGGTTGTGGATGCGGGCCACTTCCTTCATGGTATGGGGGTCGCGGAAAATGAAATCACCGAAGCCGAAATTGTCTGACACGGCTTCACGAAGGTCGATATTCATTTTCTTGGAGTTCTTATCGATGAACACGGCACCCAGTTCGGGCGCGTAGCTGCGATTGCTTTCTTCTGCTGACTGAAGGATAAGGGGTATAAAGGAGTCCCGCTTACGGACTTCACGCAGCAGGGTGACACCGGCCTGGGGGTCGTTGACTCCGCCGTGAGGGAAACGGGCATCGGATATGATACCGAGCACGTTATTCTGGTACTTATTATATAGTTCAGTGGCTTCTTCGTAGGAACGGGCCAGCACGATTTTGGGACGTCCGCGCATGCGAAGGGTTCGCTGGTGCTCGTTCAGGGCTTCTGTGGCAAATTCCTGACTCTGCCGGAGAACGAACTTGTAGAGGTTGGGCAATACGGAGGAATAAAAGCGGATGGAATCTTCTACCAGCATAATCATCTGTACGCCGACTTCCTTAATGTCATGCTCCAGGTTCATCTTGTCTTCTATCAGCTTGATGATGGACACCAGCAAATCGGTGTTTCCCAGCCAGCAGAACACATACTCGAAGATGCTCAGATCTTCATGCTCCATTCGTTCCTTAATACCGTGCGAGAAAGGAGTCAGTACAACCAACGGTAGATGAGGGTATTGCTTCTTGATTTCACGGGCAATGTCGAAGGTATCGCTGTTGTCGGAACCCGGCATACAGATGACCAAGTCGAACATGGTGTTGCGCAACTGTTCCCAGGTTTCTTCTGCCGTGAAGACCTGCGTGAAACGAGGGGGATAGCGCAAACTCAGGTTCATATATTCATTGAAAATCTTTTCGTCAATGCGGCCGTCATCTTCAAGCATGAACGCATCGTAAGGATTGGCCACCAGCAACACGTTGAAAATGCGCTTGGTCATCAGGTTGGCAAACTGCGTATCCTTGAAATAAAGCTGACGGAGTTTAATTCTTAGTTTGGTAAGCATGGTATCTTCTTTTAAAGCTTATATTACAGAAACAAAAATCGGAATTTCACACGATTTTTGCAAATCTTTCTTGAGAGTTGATAAAAAACTAACAAAATTCAACCTGCAGCTCAAAAAATCGGGTAAATTCCTTTGAAGATATAAGTAATTTCCTATCTTTGCATATACAAAATATTTCATTTTGTCAGACCTTAAATTATTTGATTATGGACATTAACAAAATCATGTCATCACTGGAAGCCAAGCATCCAGGTGAATCTGAGTACCTTCAGGCAGTCAGGGAAGTATTGCTTTCTATCGAAGATATCTACAATCAACACCCCGAATTTGAAAAGGCGAAAATCATTGAACGGCTGGTAGAACCCGACCGCATCTTTACATTCCGCGTGACATGGGTGGACGACAAGGGTGAAGTGCAGACGAACCTAGGTTACCGCGTGCAGTTCAACAACGCCATCGGCCCGTACAAGGGAGGTATTCGTTTCCATGCTTCTGTGAACTTGTCCATCTTGAAGTTCCTGGGATTTGAACAGACTTTCAAAAATGCCCTTACTACTCTGCCGATGGGCGGCGGAAAAGGTGGATCCGACTTCTCTCCACGCGGCAAGAGCAATGCGGAAATCATGCGTTTCTGCCAGGCATTCATGCTGGAACTGTGGCGTCATCTGGGACCGGATATGGATGTGCCGGCAGGTGATATCGGCGTAGGCGGACGCGAAGTGGGTTATATGTTCGGTATGTACAAGAAACTGACCCGCGAATTTACCGGTACGTTTACCGGCAAGGGACTGGAATTCGGAGGTTCACTGATTCGTCCGGAAGCTACGGGCTTCGGCGGCTTGTATTTCGTGAAACACATGCTGGATGAAAAGGGTATCGAAATCAAGGGCAAGACAGTAGCTATCTCCGGCTTCGGCAACGTGGCATGGGGAGCTGCTACCAAGGCTACCCAACTGGGAGCAAAGGTAGTTACCATCTCCGGACCGGACGGCTACATTTATGATCCGGAAGGCATCAGCGGAGAAAAGATTGACTATATGCTTGAACTGCGTGCATCGGGTAATGACATCGTAGCACCATATGCGGAAAAATTCCCGGGAGCTACCTTCGTGCCGGGACGCCGTCCGTGGGAAGTGAAGGTAGATATCGCATTGCCGTGTGCTACCCAGAACGAATTGAACGGTGAGGATGCACAGAACCTGATAAAGAACCAGGTGCTCTGCGTAGGAGAAATTTCTAACATGGGATGTACACCGGAAGCTATTGACGCATTCATCGAACACAAGATGATGTATGCTCCAGGAAAGGCTGTCAATGCGGGTGGTGTGGCTACTTCCGGACTGGAAATGAGCCAGAATGCCATGCACCTGAGCTGGACTGCACAGGAAGTGGATGAAAAACTCCATCTGATTATGCACAATATTCATGAACAATGCGTGAAATACGGTAAGGAAAGCGATGGATACATCAATTATGTGAAGGGTGCGAACATTGCCGGATTTATGAAGGTGGCTCACGCCATGATGGCTCAGGGAATAGTCTGAATATTAAGGATAATTAAAAAATCAGACAAGCATGAGGAGCGGATGAAATATTATTCGTATCTTTGAATGCTTTAATTTTTAGCACAAAATCTCGTTTAGTTGTATTTGTATTTTGTATTGTAGCTTGCGCTATCCGCCTGTGAAGGTCTGATAGCGCATTTTTTGTATATAAACGAAAGTATAGGAAAATAAAAAAGTCCCGCAGGAACTGCAGGACTTTCAATTTGTTACGGGTGACTAGTGGGACTCGAACCCACGACATTCAGAACCACAATCTGACGCTCTAACCAACTGAACTATAGTCACCATGTTGGTAGGAAAATTTTTGCTCTTGAAGAAAGGGTGACTAGTGGGACTCGAACCCACGACATTCAGAACCACAATCTGACGCTCTAACCAACTGAACTATAGTCACCATGTTGGCTTCCTTTTCAAAAGCGATGCAAAGGTAAAGGATTTTTCTGAAACTACAAACTTTTCTTCAAAAAAATCTTCTATTTTCTCAATATATTGCCTTTTTCCCTGCCAACAGCGTATTTTTCATCAATGAAACGATGGTCATAGGCCCTACTCCACCAGGCACCGGCGTAATGTAAGCACACTTTGGAGCAACCTCGTCGAACTTCACATCACCCGTCAATTTGAAACCGGATTTGCGGGTTGCATCGGGCACGCGGGTAGTACCGACGTCAATTACTACGGCTCCTTCCTTCACCATATCGGCGGTTACAAAATTGGGCTGTCCCATGGCAGCAATCAGAATATCGGCTTCCCGGCATTCTTTCACCAAGTCTTTGCTCCGGCTGTGGCATACGGTTACAGTGGCATCGCCCGGACAGGCTTTCTGCATCATCAGCATGGCCATCGGCTTGCCCACAATGTTGCTTCGTCCCAAAATGACGCATTTCTTTCCTTTGGTGTCTATCTGATAACGACGCAACAGCTCCATGATTCCGTTAGGGGTAGCAGAGATGTAGCAAGGAAGACCGATGGACAAGCGTCCTACGTTAATGGGATGGAATCCGTCGACGTCTTTACGGTAGTCTATCGTTTCAATGACTTTCTGCTCGGAGATGTGAGCCGGCAACGGAAGCTGTACGATAAAACCGTCTACATCAGGATCGGCATTCAACTCCTGCACCTTTGCCAGAAGTTCTTCTTCCGTCACATCCGATTCGTAACGAATCAAAGTCGACTTAAACCCACATACCTCACAGGCCTTGACTTTTGCGGCCACGTAAGTTTCACTACCTCCGTCATGCCCTACCAGAATGGCAGCCAGATGGGGGCGTTTTCCTCCGCGGGCTACGATTTCGGCCACTTCGGCTGCAATTTCCTGTTTCACTTGTTCTGAAACTGCTTTTCCGTCAATCAATGTCATAAATCACTCCTTTCTGTTTTTACAAATTACACAAATGTAGAAATTTTAAAACAAACGACCTGCTTATTTTTCGGTTTTTATAGCAATTATTACAGCAATAGAAGAATTCTTGAAGCAACAGAAAGCAAGTCGACAAAAAAATATTAACTTTGCCGCGTTATTTTAATTATGAAAAGGAGAATTCTCAACATACTGTATATTGCTACAAGTCTGCTGCTGACTTTCAGTTTAGCCCCTCAGGCACATGCGGCTAAAACGAATTTCACCGTCGTGATTGACGCCGGGCATGGCGGACACGACCCCGGAGCGATAGGCAGAAGAGGAAAGGAAAAAAATATCAATTTAAGCGTAGCACTGAAACTGGGACGGCTCATCAAACAAAACTGTCCGGATACACGGGTGGTGTACACACGTGAAAAGGACGTGTTTGTTCCCTTACACAGAAGAGCTGAAATAGCCAACGAAGTCAAAGCAAACCTTTTTATCTCCATACATACCAACTCTCTGGCTTCAAGAAGCAGCAAGGTCAGCGGTACCGAAACATATACGTTAGGTCTTCACCGTACGCAGGAGAATCTGGAAGTGGCTCAAAAAGAAAATGCAGTAATTCTGATTGAGGATGATTACAAGCAGCGTTATGCCGGATTTAACCCTAACTCTGCAGAAAGCTACATTATATTTGAGTTTCTGCAAGACAAAAACATGGCACAAAGCGTGAAGTTCGCAACAGCCGTGCAACGCGGATTCCGGAATGCCAACCGGATAGACAAAGGGGTACATCAGGCTGGATTTCTGGTGTTACGCGCCACGTCAATGCCCAGTGTGCTGATAGAACTGGGATACATCACCAACCCCACGGAAGAGGCTTTCCTGTTATCTGAACAGGGCAGTTCAACACTGGCTCAAAGCATTTACCGGGCCTTTCTGAATTACAAAGGAGAGAAAACAGCAGGAAGCAGTCAGCTGATGCCTGTAGAAAGTGCAGTTCCTCTTACAGAAGCCACAGATATACCGGATGCAGAAGTAGCAGAAGTTACTGCTGCACCTGCCCGACAGACCGCTCCGCAAAGCAAAGAAGTGAGCCCTGCCGGAAAACCTGTATTCAAGATACAAATACTGACTTCCGACCGTCAACTGTCACCCAAGAGTAAGCAGTTCAAAGGACTTTCTCCTGTGGAAAGCTACAAAGAAAAAGGTATTATAAAATATACCTATGGTTCAGACACCAACTACAACAAAATACTCCGTCTTAAACGGAGCAAAGTGGATGGCAAATTCAAGGATGCGTTCATCATCGCTTTTAAAGATGGAGTGAAAATGAACATCAATCAGGCCATACGAGAATTTAAACAAAACAGATAACAAAAGAGAAAAGATAACTATATGAAAAAAGAAGTAAAAATCGGATTAGCTGGAATCGGCGCATTACTGATTCTCTTTTTCGGCATCAATTACCTGAAAGGAATCAGCATGTTCAAACCGGAAAGCTATTATTATGTAGATTTTACCGATGTGAACGGACTGGCTCAGTCGAGCCCTGTGTTTGCCAATGGTTATAAAATAGGTATTGTGCGCGACCTGCAATACAATCACCAGAATCCCGGACATGTGATTGTTGGGATTGAAGTGGATCAGGATTTGCGCATTCCTGCAGGAAGTAAGGCAGAACTAGTGACAGAGATGCTGGGAACAGTTAAAATGAACATGCTGCTGAAGTATGAATCAACTACCTTCCTCAATCCAGGGGATACGATTGAAGGTACGGCCAATACTGGCATTTTGGGAAAAGCAGAAAAAGATTTACTACCGAAGGTGGAACAGATGATGCCTAAACTGGATTCTATTCTTAGTTCACTGAACCAGCTGCTGGCTGATCCTGCATTAAAGCAGACACTTCGCAATGCAGAAAAACTGACGGCTTCATTGAACGCCACCAGCACACAGTTGCATAGCCTGATGAGCAAAGATATTCCGCAACTGACAAGCAACGTAACTGCCATCACCGAGAACCTGAAAGGTATCAGTGAGAACCTGAAGGGAATTGACTATGCAGCCACTTTCCAGAAAGTGGACTCTACCCTTCAAAACGTACATCTGCTGACTGAAAAGTTGGGTAGTAAGGATAACTCCATCGGATTACTGTTGAATGATGATGCTTTATACAAGAACCTCAATGCAACTTCTGCCAATGCAGCTTCTCTCCTGAAAGATTTGCAGGAACATCCGAAACGGTATGTACACTTCTCTCTTTTTGGAAAGAAAGATAAATAAACACATATAAATCAAACAGATAAAAGAAGGCATACCCAGCTTATGCCTTCTTTTTTGTCCTCTTAAACGGAGTTCCATTTTTAAGCATAAAATATTACAAACAGGTTACTATATAGAAATATTCTAAATAGTATCGTTCTAGGAATACATTTTCTCACAGGAGTGCAACCCTATGATTTTCAAAGGAAAGCAACAAAGCAATGGGGTTTGAAGACTAACACTTGGATATAGCTAAACAACTGACAAATAAGAGATTACCAAGATACAAGTCAAATTCATTTTATCAATAATTTAACAACTTTGTAACCTCCTATTTATCAACCCCTTAATTTATTAAAATAAAAAGCAAGGAAAAAGGGATTTGTTTTTCTGAAATTTGATTACGAAATTTGCAAGCGTAGAAGTTTCGCTTTATTAATAACAACGCACGTATGATTGAACATAACCAAGCTGTTGCATTGTGGAATCGTTGCCTGTCATTTATCAAAGACAATGTAAATGCTACAGCTTTTAAAACATGGTTTGAGCCTATCGTACCTTTAAAATATGAAGCTACGGAGAAGGCATTGACAATCGGCGTCCCCAGCCCTTTCTTCTATGAGTATCTGGAAGAAAAATATGTGGGACTGCTGCGCGCCGCCATCTATAAAGAAATAGGTGAAGGCACGGAGTTGATGTATTCTATCCTGACAGATAAGACAAACCATATCACCGTCAATATAGAAGGAACCAAACGTTCGTCTGCATTGCCGGAACAGGCTCCCGTATATAATGGTAATAAAACCCCGAATCCGTTACAAGCTCCGGCTCCTCAGGATTTGGATCCGCATTTGAACCCGAACTATAATTTCGAGAACTTCATCAAAGGAAACAGCAACGAGTTCTCCAGAACGGTAGCAGAAACGGTGGCTCAAAATCCGGCACGTACTTTCAACCCGTTATTTATTTATGGCCCGTCCGGTGTGGGTAAAACCCACCTTATTAACGCCATCGGAACACGCATCAAGGAATTATATCCGGAGAAACGCGTATTGTATGTATCTGCTCACCTCTTTCAGGTGCAGTATACAGACTCGGTACGTACCAACCACTTTAATGATTTCATCAGCTTCTACCAAACAATCGACGTGCTGATTATTGATGATATTCAGGAATTTGCCGGAGTAACCAAGACGCAAAATACGTTCTTCCACATATTCAACCACTTGCACCAGAACGGAAAACAGCTTATCCTTACTTCAGACCGTGCTCCCGTAATGCTTCAAGGTATGGAGGAACGACTGCTTACCCGTTTCAAATGGGGATTGGTAGCCGAACTGGAAAAACCGGATATTGAACTGCGAAAGAATATCCTGCGCAACAAGATAAAACGTGACGGACTGGCCATTCCGGAATCTGTAATCAGTTACATTGCAGAAAGTGTAAATGAAAGCGTGCGTGAACTGGAAGGTATCGTCAATTCATTATTGGCACAGTCTATTCTGTTCAAACGCGAAATTGACCTGGATTTAGCACAGCGTATTGTCAGAAAAGCTGTGAAGTGCGCCGAAAGCAAACCTATGACCGTGAGCGATATCATCACCAAGGTGTGCGAACATTACAAAATAGATGAAACGGCCATTCATACCAAGACCCGTAAACGGGAAGTAGTACAGGTAAGACAAGTGGCAATGTATCTGGCCAAAAAACATACAGATACTTCTTCTTCCAAGATCGGTCAGCTAATCGGAAACAAAGACCATGCTACTGTGTTACACGCCTGCAAGATTGTAAAAGATCAGGTAGATGTGGACAAGGCATTCAAAGCAGAAATTGAAGAAATCGAAATGAGTCTTCGTACAAGATAAGAGAAAAGGCAGCTGAGGTTTCAGCTGCCTTTTCTCTTATCTTTTTTGCATCGTACATCAATCATCAAACCCCTGACGCTTCAACACCTTCTTCAATCCTTCGGACATAAACTCATTATCACTCTTCTTATAACGAAGATCGGTAAAGATTTGAGCCAGCGTCTCTGCATGATTGATTTCTACGAAATGTTTGTTTTCGGGTAGACCTTCCTTGTATGCATAGATTTCATCAATCATAGAGGGCGTATAATCCTGGTATTTTTCTTCATGAATAATGCCTTGAACCGGCAAACGATCAGGCTGTTCCGGGCATTCATCCGGATAACCTACGGTAATCGTAGCGACAGGAACAACTAACTTGGGCAGTTCCAGCAAATCAATGATCTGGCCTGGATTATAAATGGTAGTTCCAAGATAACAGATACCCAATCCGGCCTCTTCCGCCAATGTACAAAAATTTTGTGTAACCAGCAATGCATCGGTAGCAGCATTCAGAAAAGAAATGAAGTTGTCATAACCCGGCACAGCCTTCCGCTGTTCACACCATTTGCTGAAACGATTGAAGTCGGCACAAAAAGTAAGCACTACAGGAGCCGAAGTCACCATAGGCTGGTTAAAGTGAGCAGGTGCAAGACGGGATTTCATTTCCGCATCACGAGTCACTACCACACTATATAACTGCATATTTCCCATTGTGGAAGCGCGAAACGCTTCTTCCAATAATTCATTCAGCAAAGCAGCAGGCACATCGTCCTGTTTATACTTGCGAATGGTACGTCTGTTCTTTATTGATTCCATAATAAATAGGCTTTATGTGATACTACACAAAGGTAACAAGAATCATTGAATATCCCTACTCCCTTCTTAAGCAAGAAACACGCATATTTCAACAATGTTTCCCAATTCGGAAAACTTTTTAGATATACAAATTTTATAATAGGCTAAATATCAGACATATATAAAAACAAAATAGAAAACCACCCGCATTGTTAATAACTTCTTTCTTTTTTATTTTGCCAATTTAAAAAACATCTTTAGCTTTGCAGACGTTTGTTAGCAATAAAAGCGAATTCTACACCTTTACAATTTTTATTGACAACAAACTTATTCATATAATA
Organism: Phocaeicola sp. ICN-14070; assembly: GCF_037892625.1. NCBI lineage: Bacteria > Pseudomonadati > Bacteroidota > Bacteroidia > Bacteroidales > Bacteroidaceae > Phocaeicola > Phocaeicola sp. ICN-14070. The sequence goes on from NZ_JBBKBF010000006.1 coordinate 89,534, forward strand.
ACCGTGGAAAAGAAAACGTACAGCTACGATGAAGCCTACAACGCTTCGTTGGAGTATTTCAAAGGAGATGAATTAGCCGCACGTGTTTGGGTAAACAAATACGCAGTGAAAGACTCGTTTGGAAACATCTATGAGAAATCTCCAGAGGATATGCACTGGCGAATTGCCAATGAAGTAGCCCGTATAGAGGCTAAATATCCTAATGCAATCAGTGCTCAAGAACTTTTTGACTTACTTGACCATTTCAAGTACATCGTTCCTCAGGGGAGCCCGATGACGGGAATTGGGAACGATTACCAGATTGCTTCACTCTCTAACTGCTTTGTAATCGGACTTGACGGAAGCGCCGACTCATACGGAGCCATTATCCGCATCGATGAAGAACAGGTACAACTGATGAAGCGACGTGGTGGCGTAGGACATGACTTGTCACACATCCGCCCGAAAAGTTCTCCGGTTAAGAACTCGGCCCTGACTTCAACCGGCCTTGTTCCTTTCATGGAACGTTATTCCAACTCTACCCGTGAAGTGGCTCAGGACGGACGTCGCGGTGCCCTGATGCTGAGTGTATCTATCAAGCATCCGGACTCTGAATCTTTCATTGATGCCAAGATGACGGAAGGAAAGGTTACGGGTGCCAACGTGTCTGTAAAGCTGGATGATGAATTCATGCAGGCTGCTGTAGAAGGGAAGCCTTACACCCAGCAATATCCGATAGATTCTCCTAACCCGATGGTGTCAAAAGAAATTGATGCTTCAGCTTTATGGAAGAAAATCATACACAACGCATGGAAATCGGCTGAACCGGGTGTATTGTTCTGGGATACGATTATCCGCGAATCCGTGCCCGACTGTTATGCCGACCTGGGATTCCGTACAGTATCGACCAACCCTTGTGGAGAAATTCCATTGTGTCCGTACGACTCATGCCGCTTGCTGGCTATCAACTTGTACTCCTACGTAGTAAATCCGTTTACTCCAGAAGTTTATTTTGACTTTGAGTTGTTCAAGAAACACGTAGCACTGGCCCAGCGTATCATGGATGACATCATCGACCTAGAACTGGAAAAGATTGAATGCATTCTTGAAAAGATAGATTCTGACCCTGAAAGCATGGAAGTGAAGGGAAGCGAACGTCACTTGTGGGAAAAGATTTATCATAAATCCGGACTGGGACGCCGTACTGGTGTAGGTATCACTGCGGAAGGCGATATGCTGGCTGCCATGGGATTGCGCTATGGTACGGAAGAAGCAACTGAATTCTCAGAAAAGGTACATAAGACAATTGCACTGGAAGCTTACCGTTCGTCAGTAAACATGGCTAAGGAACGTGGAGCTTTCGAAATCTACGATGCGGAACGCGAAAAGAACAATCCGTTTATCAACCGTCTGAAGGATGCGGATCCGGAACTGTACGAAGAAATGAGAAAGTATGGTAGAAGAAACATTGCCTGCTTGACCATTGCTCCGACAGGAACTACCAGCTTGATGACACAGACTACTTCTGGTATTGAACCGGTATTTATGCCAGTGTACAAACGCCGCCGTAAAGTAAATCCGAACGATGCGAATGTGCACGTAGATTTCGTGGACGAAACAGGAGACGCATTCGAAGAATACGTGGTATTCCACCACAAATTCCTCACTTGGATGAAAATCAACGGCTATGATCCAGACAAACGCTATACACAGGAGGAAATTGATGAACTGGTAGAAAAATCGCCTTACTATAAAGCTACGTCAAACGATGTAGACTGGCTGATGAAAGTAAAGATGCAGGGACGTATCCAGAAATGGGTAGACCACTCTATCAGTGTGACCATCAACTTGCCTAACAATGTAAGCGAAGACCTCGTCAACCAGTTGTATGTAGAAGCATGGCGTTCTGGCTGCAAAGGATGTACGGTATACCGTGACGGTTCGCGTGCCGGAGTGCTTATCTCTACCAAGAAAAAAGACAAGAAGGAAGAGGAAGAATGCCGCTGCAAACCTCCTCAGGTGGTAGAGGTACGTCCGAAAGTGCTGGAAGCTGATGTGGTACGATTCCAGAACAACAAGGAAAAATGGGTGGCATTCGTAGGCCTGCTCGACGGAAGACCGTATGAAATCTTTACCGGTCTGCAAGATGATGAAGAAGGTATCGTATTACCGAAATCTGTAACTAGCGGACGTATCATCAAGAGCTACGATGAAGATGGAACCAAACATTATGACTTCCAGTTCGAAAACAAGCGTGGCTACAAGATGACCATTGAAGGACTTTCTGAAAAATTCAACAAGGAATACTGGAACTACGCCAAACTGATTTCAGGAGTACTCCGCTGGAGAATGCCTATCGAGCAGGTTATCAAACTGGTAGGTTCTCTGCAACTCGACAGTGAAAACATCAACACCTGGAAAAACGGTGTGGAAAGAGCACTGAAGAAATACGTTCAGGACGGCACTGAGGCCAAAGGCGTGAAATGCCCGAACTGCGGACATGAAACACTGGTATATCAGGAAGGCTGTCTGATTTGTAAGACATGCGGTTCTTCACGTTGCGGATAATCGCCGATAAAATACATATTTTATAAATGCACAGGCATGAATCGTACAGGTTTCTGAGTTTCAGCAATCATACGATTCATGCCTCTCTTATTCATGAAAGAAGATGAAACAAAGCGACATGTATATTCATTTGAAGGGACTGAAGATTTTCGCCTTCCACGGGGTACTGCCACAGGAAAACAAAGTAGGTGCCGAATACACTCTCAATCTGCGGTTGAAAACCGACTTCAGTCAGGCCTCACAAACTGACGACCTGAACTATACCATCAATTATGCCGAAGTGTTCAAGGCCGTGAAAGAAGAAATGAAAATCCCTTCCCGGCTGTTGGAGCATGTCATCCAGCGTATTGCCGGACGATTGTTTCACGATTTCCCGCAAATCACAGAAATCAAGATTGCCCTGTTCAAGCAGAATCCTCCTATGGGAGCGGAATGTCAGGAAACAGGAGTAGAATCTATTTACACCAAAGACTAACGCAATATGAAAAAGATTGTCATTTTTGACCTGGACGGAACTTTACTAAACACCATTGCCGACCTGGCAGCAGCTACCAATTACGCGCTGACTCAGTTTGGCTATCCCACACATGACACGGACGCTTATCGTTTTTTCGTGGGAAACGGCATCAACAAACTTTTTGAGAGAGCTCTTCCTGAATCGGAAAGAACACCGGAGAACGTGCTGCGCATACGCTCTAAGTTTGTGCCTTATTACAACCTACACAATGCGGATTTAAGCCGCCCTTATCCCGGCATCGAGAAGCTGCTTACACAACTTCAAGAGCAACATATTCAAGTAGCCGTAGCCTCCAACAAGTATCAGGAAGCTACCGAAAAGCTTATCCGGCAATATTTCCCTTCCATTCATTTCACGGCAGTGTTCGGACAGCGGGAAAATGTACCGACCAAACCCGACCCACAAGTCATTCACGAGATTATGGAAATAAGTGGCGTACAGAAAGAAGAAGTGGTCTACATCGGTGATTCCGGAGTAGACATGCAGACCGGACTCAATGCAGGAGTTACCACCATAGGTGTATGCTGGGGATTCCGCCCGAAAAGCGAATTAGAGGCATTTCAGCCTGACCTTTTGGTTGAAAGTCCGGAAGAAATTGCGGCGTTTCTGCAACTTTCCTGAGAAAGAAAATTCCTAAACCGTCCTTGTGCTTTCCCTAAAACGCAAGGACGTTTAAATTCAAACGTAAGTGCATTTGATATAAAACGCTTTTACGTTTCAGTTAAAACACAAGTGCATTTTAAACCAACGTAAAAGAGTTTTTTATAAGACTGAAATCACTCACGAGACAGCCGCTTGAGAGCCAGATGATGACCTGCTTGAGCGGCTTTTTTATACCAGAACATGGCCAGATGCAAATCAGGAGCACCAGTCCATCCTTCTTCATACCCTTGTCCGATACGATAGAAAGCATAGGGATCTGACGAATGGCGGTACGCCTCAAAAGCTTGCGGAAGTGACACGGGCAACGTCCCGCATCCTTTCCGATACAAATCACCCAAGTTGGCCGAAGCATAGGTCAAATCACCTTGGCGAACGGCCTCCTTAAACCAGAATTCCGCCTGATAGCCATCGGGAAACACCCCTACCCCTTCCTGATACAAAGTACCGATGTCATTCAATACCACTCCGTCTACAGGCGTTCCTTCACGATATTCCTTCCCTAACTCCAGCAACATGTCCACGTCTTCCCGCGAAAAGCTTTCCCATGTCTCTGTACCGTCAGTCTGCCATGACTTAACCCGCCCGATGGAAACATGCTGTGGCACGTCGACCTCCACATCCATCGCATAGGCCATGCGATCGGCCAGAAACTCTTCCTTAGTCGCTTCTAACAGCCAGCCTTTCCGAAGCAGATACTGTATGTAACCATAAATGCGTGAGGTAGAAGAATGAAGATTCACCCCATATTTCTTCAACTGTTCCAAAGACACATAACGAATTCCGTCTTTAGATAGTTCCAGGTAACAACGGGGAATGACAGAAAGTATCACTTTCAGCGAGGCAATTTCCTCTCCGATACAGTCTTCTATCCATTGCGCTCCCAGCCTTTCATATACACTGTAAGTCTTTCCATCCTCCCGCGACATCAGTTTCGGAGTGTGTCCGTTCAGATGCAATCCCAAGGTATCAATCAGGTAAGGAAAAAATTTATAGTCGTCGTATGAAGACAACCCGTCCATGCCTATCACTATTTTGCCATGCATATCATCGGAAATGACAAACGAAGTGGTGGAATGCTCCGGACGATGAAAATAATAATGAGTTTCCCCACGGTAAGTACCCTGCACGGTCAGTTCCACAGGAACCTCCAGCTTGCGAAAAAAGTCCTTTATTTGCAAAGGAGATGCCGCATTCAGTTGAAAAGAAATTCGCATAGTTACTCTTTCTGCTTTTAATAAATCTTTGCTCGAATCTCACCACTACCTATGCACAAACGAGCATCCTTGTCATAAATCACCCCGAATTGTCCGGGCGCTATGCCCTGTATCGGTTCCTCGCTGGAAACATGCAACGTTCCGTCTTCGGCAAAGCGCACTTTCCCAGTCTGAAAGGTGTCCGTGTGACGTATTTTGAAACAAATTTCAGTTTCCTGTTCTTTCCATGGATTCAGAGTGATAAAATGAAAATCCTTTACACAGAAGGAATGCCCAAACTGTTTTTCTGTATCATACCCATGCGACACATAGATAATGTTTTCTTCCACATTCTTGTCTACCACAAACCACGGACCACCGCCCAGTCCTAGCCCTTTACGCTGGCCTATGGTATGAAACCAGTATCCGCGGTGCTGTCCGATAACCTTTCCGGTTTCCAGTTCCACGACTGGCCCCGGACGTTCTCCCAAAAAACGACGGATAAAGTCATTGTAGTTTATCTTACCCAAAAAGCAAATACCCTGGCTGTCTTTCCGCCGTGCACTTGGCAAAGATGCTTTCACTGCCATATCCCGCACTTCTTCCTTGAGAAAACCGCCCAAAGGAAACATCAGGCGAGACACCTGCAAGTAGTCAATCTGAGCCAGGAAATCGGTCTGGTCTTTTACCGGGTCTTTGGCCGTAGCCAACCATGTATATCCGTCTATATCCAGCGTAGAAGCATAATGCCCCGTAGCAATCTTATCGTAACCCTGCCCGGCTTCACGGTCAAAACAGCCGAATTTTATCAGTTTGTTGCACATCACGTCCGGATTGGGAGTCAGCCCACAGCGTACCCTGTCTACCGTATATGCCACCACATTGTCCCAATAAGCCTGCTGTAAATCGACAATATGGAAAGAAAGGCCATATTTACGTGCAGTGGCAGAAGCCAGTTCAATATCCTCCTCCGCCGTACAAGTCAACCCATCGTCTGTATCCATACCGATTTTTATATAAAACAAATCAGGCTTATGTCCTTGTTCACACAACAGATGCACGGCTACTGCACTGTCCACTCCTCCCGAAATCAACGCTGCTACATTCATATCTTTCTTTTTTAACGGCAAATATACCACCGGCATTCCACATGCCCAATACCCTTTTCAGGGTATATCTCATTTCATAGCCTGGAACTGCTCGATAAGCGAAGTGATGTTTGCCGTAAACAAACGGGCTGAAATGGCCAGCAAAATGATACCGAAAAACTTACGGATTACGTAAATACCACCCTTCCCCAGCAGACGTTCAATACGATCGGTCAATTTCATGACAATAAATACCCATACCATATTAAGAATCAATGCCAGCACGATGTTGATGGGTGCATATTCCGCCCGCAGTGAAAGCAAAGTGGTAAACGCACCGGCACCAGCCAACAAAGGGAAGACCAAAGGTACCAGCGTGGCCTCCTTAATCGGACCTGTATTCTTGAAAATTTCAATATCCAGAATCATTTCCAACGACATCAGGAAGATGACAAACGCACCGGCTACCGCAAACGAAGCGATGTCTACCTGAAACAAACGCAACATCATGTCGCCCGCATAAAAAAATCCTAGAAGAAGTGTAAAAGCAATGAGAGTGGCTTTAAGGGCATTCACGGACCGCCCTTTCTGTTTCAAATCCAGAATAATAGGAATGGAACCAATAATGTCAATCACGGCAAAAAGAACGATAAAGGCACTCAGAAACTGCTGAAAATCTAATCCACTCATAGCTATATCCAAAATTATTACTGCAAAGTTATGATTTTTCTACACACTTGCAAGGGAAGAACAAACATTATCAGACTGTAAGAAAGAATAAAAAAGATAAAAGGCATAAATGGACGATACTTTCAGTAGGGAAATATACTTAACTTTGTATGTTAAAAGATAACTTAATAAAGTTAACGAGAAATGGAATTGACAATGTACGATAAGCTTTTACAGCTACCTCTATTTCAGGGTATGTCGAAATTTGACTTCACTGACATTCTGGAAAAAGTAAAAATTCACTTCAACAAATATGAACCTGGAAGCTGCCTGGTTAGACAGGATACTCCATGCAACCAACTCATTTTTGTGCTGGATGGAGAAGTACAAATAGAGTCCAAGGACAGAGCCCATCAATATACAATTTGGGAAACTTTTAAAAGTCCGAATGTAATCGAGCCTTATTCTTTGTTTGGCATGCGTCCTTACTTCACAGCTTCTTACACGGCGGTTACGGAGGTCAACACACTGAACATTGACAAATCATACATTCTCAATGAGCTATGCCGGTATGAGGTGTTCAACCTGAACTACATGAACATGTTGAGCAACCGGAGTCAGGTAATTTACAACAAATTGTGGAATTCGCATATCGGAAAAACGCGCGACAAGATTATCAACTTTCTTCTGCTGCGCTGCATGACTCCATACGGAGCGAAAAAACTGTCTATCCGAATGGAAGATTTGGCACGCCTGATTGACGATACCCGCATCAACGTATCGAACGTATTGAACGACCTTCAAAACCGGGGACTGATTCAGTTAGGACGGCGTACCTTCAGCATTCCCGAACTAAGGGAGGTAGTACTGCTGTTAGATAAGAAAGACTAAGCGTAATTACAACCTTTATTTTTTTGAAGCAATATGAACAATCCATTTTTACAACCCTATCATACACTCCACGATACTACTCCTTTCCAGCAGATACGGATTGAAGACTACGAACCGGCCGTTCGGGAAGGCATGCGACTGGAAGACGAAGAAATTCAACAAATCACCAGCAATCCGGAAGAACCGACTTTCCAGAACACCATTTTAGCTCTGGAGCATGCCGGGAAAACCCTCGACCGGGTCACTACCATACTCTTCAACCTGCTGAGTGCGGAAACCTGCGACGCGCTGGAAGAAATAGCAGAAAAGCTGACTCCGGCACTGTCTGAACATGCCAATAACATCAGCCTCAACGAACAGCTCTTTGCCCGCGTAAAAGCGGTATACGATAAAAAAGAATCCTTGCAGCTGACTCCAGAAGAACGTCGTTTGCTGGAAAAGTCATACGACGGTTTTGTTCGCAACGGAGCCAATCTGTCTGAAGAAGACAAGGCTACTTTCCGAAAGCTGAGCATGGAACTGAGCAGCCTGACATTGAAATTCTCGCAGAATCACCTGAAAGAAACCAATGGCTACGAACTGGTGCTGCACACCGAGGACGAACTGGCCGGACTTCCAGAAAATGCCATAGAAGCAGCCGCACATACGGCACACGAAAAAGGGAAAGAAGGTTGCTGGGTAATCACTCTGCAGGCCCCAAGCTACGTGCCTTTCATGAAATACAGTGACAAGAGGGAACTGAGAAAGACGCTCTACATGGCTTATAACACCCAATGTTGTCACGACAATGAATTCAACAACCTGAAGATTGTGGAACAGCTGGTCAACCTCCGCATGGAACTGGCTCAACTGTTGGGCTTCAAGAATTACGCTGAATATGTACTGAAAAAACGCATGGCCGAAAACAGCGAAAATGTATACAAGCTGTTGAACGACCTGCTGGAAGCTTATACACCGACTGCTCGTCAGGAAGTAGAAGAAATCCGTGCCCTGGCCCGCGAACTGGAAGGTGAAGACTTCGAACTGATGCCGTGGGATTTCTCTTACTATGCGGAAAAGCTGAAAAACCGGAAATTCAGCCTGGATGAAGAAGCGCTCCGCCCTTACTTCGAACTGAGCCGTGTAAAAGCCGGTGTATTCGGACTGGCTACCCGCTTGTATGGCATCACTTTCAAGGAAAACAAGGAAATTCCGGTATATCATCCGGACGTACAGGCGTATGAAGTGTTCGACCGCGACGGAAGTTTCCTGGCTGTACTCTACACAGACTTCCATCCCCGCGAGGGCAAGCGTTCGGGTGCCTGGATGACCAGCTATAAGGAACAATGGATAGACGACAACGGATGTAACAGCCGTCCGCATGTGTCTGTCACCATGAATTTTACCAAACCGACCAAGGACAAACCTGCCCTGCTGACATTCTCGGAGGTAAATACCTTCCTGCACGAATTCGGGCACGCATTGCACGGCATGTTTGCCAATACCCGTTTCCAAAGCATGAGCGGAACCAACGTGTACTGGGATTTTGTGGAACTTCCTTCACAAATCATGGAAAACTTTGCCATAGAAAAAGAATTTTTGAATACATTCGCATGTCATTACCAGACAGGCGAACCCATTCCGCAAGAACTGATTCAGCGCATCGTTGATGCTTCCAATTTCAACGTGGCATACGCCTGCCTGCGCCAGCTCAGCTTCGGATTCCTTGATATGGCCTGGTACACTCGCCAAAGCAAGTTCGAAGGCGATGTAAAAGCCTACGAAAAAGAGGCATGGCAGCGTACGCAACTGCTTCCGCAACCGGAAGATACCTGCATGAGCGTACAGTTTGGTCACATCATGTCGGGAGGATATTCTGCCGGATATTACAGCTACAAATGGGCTGAGGTGCTGGATGCCGATGCTTTCTCCGTATTCAAGGAGACAGGCATCTTCAATCAGGAAACTGCCCGTTCATTCCGTGAGAATGTACTGTCAAAAGGAGGTACTGAGCACCCGATGACATTATACAAACGTTTCCGTGGTCAGGAGCCGACCATTGAAGCACTATTAAAAAGAAATGGTATAAAATAAGGATACAAATGAAGACATTCAGACTCTACTGGTTCTTTACGTTACTCCTGTTACTAGCCGGATGTAACCAGAAAGACGATGTTAACGAAATTTTCTCCAGCGGACAGACGTGGCACTGGAGCAACTCCTATAGTACCAGTGACTGGAAGGATGACAACAAATTCAATTCCACACTGACACGTGATGAAGTAGCTAAAATCAACGACAGCCAGGACAGCTACAACATCATTTTCAAGGAAGACGGTACCGTGGAAGGCAACGGAAGTAATTTCAGTTTTACCGGTACATGGAGTGCCAACGGAGAAGACCAGAGCTTTTCTATCCAGTTAAAGCCCAGCGGTAATCGCAGCGGACTGGACAAAACGTTTTATGACGAAATAAGCAATGCCAAATTCTATCGGGGAAGTTCCAGAACCATCAAGCTGTTCAACCTCGACAAGAATCATTATATTCAATTCTATCCCAAAGGATTCAACGATTAAGCATACCACTATGAAACCAACGGAACATAAGCAAGAAATACTGGACAAACGCTACATGCGCATGGCCTTAATCTGGGCAGAGAACTCCTATTGCCAACGGCGGCAGGTAGGCGCATTGATTGTCAAAGACAAAATGATTATTTCAGATGGCTACAACGGTACTCCTGCCGGCTTTGAGAATGTGTGCGAAGATGAGAACGGAGTAACCCGCCCCTATGTGCTTCATGCTGAAGCCAATGCCATCACCAAGATAGCCCGCTCCAGTAACAGCAGCGAAGGAGCTACCATGTATGTCACCGCCTCCCCTTGTATCGAATGTGCCAAACTGATTATTCAGGCCGGCATCAAACGAGTGGTATATGCAGAAAAATACCGTTTGGAAGACGGGTTGGACTTGCTGAAAAGAGCCAATATTGAAGTTGTATATCTTAACCCCAATGAATAAATAACATGAAAAACAATAACACACGCTTTATCCCGTTCCTGTTGGCCATCTGCCTGATTGCGGGCATCGCCATCGGCACATTCTATGCCAACCATTTCTCAGGAAACAAGCTGGGCATCATCAACACTTCATCCAACAAGCTGAATGCGTTGTTGCGCATCATCAACGACCAATATGTAGATACGGTAAACATGGGCGAACTGGTGGAAGAAGCCATGCCGCAGATTCTTTCGGAACTCGACCCGCATTCTTCTTATATTCCGGCCAAGGACCTGGAAGCTGTAAACGCCGATTTGAAAGGTAGTTTCAGCGGTATCGGTATCCAGTTTACCATTCAGAACGATACCATTCATGTAAACAGCGTCATTCAGGGCGGTCCCTCGGAAAAAGTGGGTTTGATGGCAGGCGACCGTATTGTGGAAGTAGATGATTCTGCTTTTGTCGGTAAGATTGTGACAAACAGTGAAGCCATGAAACGTCTGAAAGGTGAAAAAGGCAGCAAGGTGAAACTGGGTGTTTACCGTCCGGGCGAAAAGGACTTGCTTCATTTCACTGTTATCCGTGGAAACATTCCAGTGAAGAGTATCGATGCCGCCTATATGATTAATGAAAAGGTAGGCTACATAAAAGTCAACAAGTTTGGTGAAACCACTTATCCGGAACTGCTTATCGCACTGGCCAAACTGAATCAGAAGAACTGTGAAGGCCTGATTGTCGACCTGCGTGGAAATACGGGAGGTTACATGGCTGCTGCCATCCAGATGGTCAACGAGTTCTTGCCAAACAACCGTCTGATTGTCTACACCCAGGGACGCAAGTCGCCGCGCGAAGACTACAACTCCAACGGAACAGGAAGCAACCAGAAGATGCCGCTTGTGGTACTGGTGGACGAAGGTTCGGCTTCTGCCAGCGAAATCTTTGCCGGAGCCATCCAGGACAATGACCGCGGTACCATCGTAGGACGCCGTTCTTTCGGAAAAGGTTTGGTACAGCAGCCCATTGAATTCAGCGACGGCTCTGCCATCCGTCTGACCATCGCACGCTACTACACCCCATCCGGACGCTGCATACAGAAACCTTACGAAAAAGGTAAGGAATCGGAATACGAACTCGATTTGCTCACTCGTTATGAACACGGCGAATTCTTCTCTGCCGACAGCATCAAGCAGGATGAAACTGAAGTATATCACACCCGCCTGGGCCGTCCGGTATACGGAGGAGGAGGTATAATGCCCGACATTTTCGTACCACAGGACACAACCGGCATGACCTCGTACTTCCGCATGGCTGCTAACCGTGGACTGATTATCCGCTACACATTCGACTATACCGACCAGAACCGCAGCACCTTGCAGAAATATGATACTCCGGAAAAGATGGAAGCTTACCTGAAAGGACAAAACCTGCTGAATAAGTTTGCCGCATGGGCGGAGAAAAAAGGCTTGAAGCGCCGTAACAACCTGATGATGAAGTCACGCCGCTTGTTCGAAATGAGTTTGTACGGAAACATTATCTATAACATGCTGGGTATGGAAGCATACGTGGAATACCTGAATGAATCGGACAAGACCGTACTGAAAGCCGTAGAAATTCTGGAAAAAGGTGAATCTTTCCCTCAGGCTCCAAGCCCGCAAGCAACTACTGACAAAAAGGAATGATACCTTATGGATAAAAAGGAACTGCGACGGTTAATCGCACAAGAAAAACGGAATTATTCCGTTGCTCAAAAAACTGAATGGTCTTCCAGCTTGTTTCAAAAGCTGGAGGACCATCCATTGTTTTTGCAGTCACACACTCTCCTGCTCTATCACTCGCTACCCGATGAAGTACTGACTCACGAGTTCATCAAGCGCTGGCATCCATACAAGCGCATTGTGCTTCCACTTGTCAAAGGAGATGAACTGGAATTCCGATATTATGAAGGGGAAGATTCATTACAAATCGGTGCTTTCGGCATTGAAGAGCCCACCGGTAGCCTGGTAGAAAATCTGCATGAAATAGAGCTGAGTATTATTCCTGGTGTGGCCTTCGACTGCTCAGGCAACCGGTTAGGACGTGGAAAAGGATATTACGACCGCGCCTTGACCAAACTGCAATCCTATCGCATAGGGGTATGCTTTCAATTGCAACTGCTGCCACATATTCCCGTAGAAGCCACAGACCTGCCCATGGACGAAATATGGACAGAACAAGGCTGCGTATTCAGCGGAACACAATGTTCACAATAACCTGGGAGCCGACCTGGGCATTCAGGTTACGAATCAGCATTTCACGTCCCATCATCAGTTCCTGACGAATCACGGAAGAAGAAAGACTGACATAAAGTACCTGGTTTTTAATAAAAAGATTCGTGGTGTAACGGGTAATGACCGGTCCCACCACATCTTTCCAGGCATCCACCAGACGATATTCATTCAAAGGAGTCTCCAGCCCTTGCTGGCGGAGAAACTGCCGGAGCACATCGCCAATCTGTTCAGTGTTATTCCGCTTCATAAGACTCCTTTCGTTCGGACACTTCTCCGTTTTCCACCTCAAACAGTTTGTAATCGCCCTCTATCTTTTTCAAGATACGGTCCAGATGGTCACGGTTGGTATCGGTAATAAAAATCTGTCCGAAATTATCTCCTGCCACTAATTTGACAATCTGCTCTACACGAAGTGCATCCAGTTTGTCGAAAATATCATCCAGCAGAATCAAAGGAGTCGTACCGCTTCCGGTACGCTTCAAAAATTCAAACTGTGCCAGCTTGAGGGCAATCAAGTAGGTTTTGTTCTGCCCCTGAGAACCTTCCCGCTTCATGGGGAATTCTCCCAACTGCATAATCAAATCGTCCTTATGAATGCCTTTCAAGGAATACCCCATCACCCGGTCACGCTGACGATTGGTACGCAGCAAGGCAAGCAAATCACCCTCTGCCGCATGCGACTGGTAAAAAAGCTTTACCTCCTCCTGGTTTTGGGATATATAAGAATAGTATGACTGGAAAATCGGAATAAACTCATCGATGAACTGCTGACGTTTACGAAATACCACTTCACCCGTAGAAGCCATCATCTCTTCCCATACGTTCATCAGTTCTTCGTCGGGCTCCAGTTCCGCTTTCAGCAACGTATTACGCTGTACCAAGGCTTTATTGTAGCGAATCAGCGCATCCAGATATTCCCGGTCGAACTGCGAAATCACCACGTCCATGAATCGTCTTCTTTCCTCACTCCCCCCGGCAATAAGCAACGTATCAGCCGGAGAAACCATCACTAAAGGAATCAATCCGATGTGGTCGGACAAGCGGGTATACTCTTTCTTATTCCGCTTGAACTGCTTCTTCTGCCGACGCTTCAACCCGCAATACACTTCTTCCGGATCACCGTCTTCTGTTTCATAAAAACCTTGCAGCACAAAGAAGTCCTGTTCGTGCCGTATATTCTGAGAATCAATAGGGTTAGTTGCACTCTTACAAAAAGAAAGATAATACACAGCATCCATCAGGTTGGTCTTTCCCATCCCGTTCTTTCCGATAATGCAGTTCATCTTGCGGGAAAAAGCCAGCTCGGCCTGTTCCAGATTCTTATAGTTTAATATCGAAATGCGTTTAAGCCACATAAAAACAATCACTATTTGGGATACAAATTTAACAATAAAAGCAAGATTGATTAAAAAAACTGCCCGCAAATTTCATTTATACACATAAATCAACTACTTTTGCTGTCCAAATACGTGGATTGGAAAAATAATAAAAAACAAATATCAAATGACTGAACAAAAACACACTAATGACCCATTGAATGTAGACGAAGCGCTCAGCACTTCAGAAGCATTCCTAATTAAAAACAAGAATGCACTTTTGGGAGCAGTAGTCGCTCTGGTAGTTATCGTCGGAGGTTTCCTCGGATACAAACATTTCATTTCTGAACCGAATGAACTGAAAGCTTCAGAAGCTATCTTCAAAGGTGAACAGTATTTCGGAGCTGACAACTTTGAAGTTGCCTTGAAAGGTGACAGTCTGGGATATGCAGGTTTTGTGAAACTGGCAGACGAATTCAGCGGTACAGATGCAGGAAACCTGGCAAACGCATACGCAGGACTTTGCTATGCACAGTTAGGCAAATACGAAGATGCTATCAAATATCTGGATAAATTCAGCGGTGATGATTTACTGGTTGCTCCTTCAGTAATGGGAGCTCTGGGAAACTGCTATGCACAGACTGGACAACTTGACAAAGCTGCCGCTACTTTGCTGAAAGCAGCCGACCGTGCCAACAGCTTGTCAATTAGCCCGATTTTCCTGATTCAGGCTGGACAAATCCTGGAAAAACAAGGAAAGAATGCAGAAGCCGTAGAAGCTTACAAGCAGGTTAAAAATAAATACGGTAACTCATATCAAGCAATGGATATCGATAAGTACATCGAACGTGCTTCTTTGAAATAAACCACAAGAAACATACTTCTATTAGTATAAGTATCATTCAGGCCGGACCGAGGTTTTTCGGTCCGGCTTTTTTCTTTAACATACAAACTTAAAAAGACAAACAATATGGCTACAGTTTATCACAATCTTTCAGATTACGACTTTAACTCCGTACCCGATGCCTCACAGATGCGCTTCGGTATCGTAGTATCTGAATGGAATCATAACATTACGGGAGCTTTACTTGAAGGAGCAGTCAACACATTGAAAAAACACGGAGCAAAGGATGAAAACATCCTGGTATATTACGTTCCGGGTAGTTTCGAACTGACTTTCGGCTCATCACAACTTGTTAAAAGTGGAAAAGTAGATGCAGTCATTGCATTAGGCTGCGTAGTACGTGGCGATACGCCTCATTTTGACTATGTGTGTGCCGGAGCTACCCAAGGCATTACAGAACTGAATGCAACTACCGATACACCAGTCATTTACGGCCTCATCACAACTAATAACATGCAGCAGGCAGAAGACCGTGCCGGAGGGAAATTAGGAAATAAAGGTGACGAATGTGCAATTACAGCAATAAAAATGATCGATTTTATTTGCAAGTTAAAAAAATAATCGTACCTTTGCATCGCAATTGAGAAAAGCACTAAACCTTGATTGCAGACGGGCAAATACCAGAGTGGCCAAATGGGGCAGACTGTAAATCTGCTGGCTTACGCCTTCGGTGGTTCGAATCCATCTTTGCCCACTAAAAATTGCGGAAGTAGCTCAGTTGATAGAGCATTAGCCTTCCAAGCTGAGGGTCGCGGGTTTGAGCCCCGTCTTCCGCTCTTTTTAAAATATTGTTGGGCAAGTACCAGAGTGGCCAAATGGGGCAGACTGTAAATCTGCTGGCTTACGCCTTCGGTGGTTCGAATCCATCCTTGCCCACCGCAAATTTGCGGAAGTAGCTCAGTTGATAGAGCATTAGCCTTCCAAGCTGAGGGTCGCGGGTTTGAGCCCCGTCTTCCGCTCATGAAAAAAGCCTGTCTTTCGACAGGCTTTTTTCGTATCCTTTTCTTGCTTATTTCCGGAAAGGAGGTTTCACTACCTGCGCTTTCAGTTTTCTTCCACGATTGTCCAGATAAATCTCCGTACCCGGCTTACTGTATTCGGTCTTCACGTATCCCATACCGATACCTATCTTACGCATAGGAGACATGGTTCCTGAAGTAACCTGACCGATAGGCTCTCCGGCCTCATTCAGCAACGCATAGCCATGACGGGGAATTCCACGGTCAATCATCTCAAAACCTACTAATTTCCGGCTGACACCTTCTGCTTTTTGTTTCTCCAATGCCGCACGATTGGTGAAATTCTTACCCTCCACAAATTTGGTAATCCAGCCCAATCCAGCTTCCAACGGAGAGGTTTCATCAGTAATGTCATTCCCGTACAGACAGAAGCCCATTTCCAGACGCAGTGTATCGCGAGCACCCAAGCCTATCGGCTTGATGCCAAACTCCTGACCTGCTTCGAAAATCGCATCCCAGATTTTCATGGCTACTTCCGGATAAAAATATAATTCAAAGCCCCCGGCTCCGGTGTATCCGGTATTGGAAATAATCACATTCGGTACTCCAGCAAATTCACCAACTTTGAATGTATAATAAGGAATGGATGACAAATCTACAGAAGTCAGTTTTTGAAGCGTTTCGCAAGCCTTAGGCCCCTGAATGGCCAACTGTGCCATACGGTCGGAAGAATTCTCTAGTTCTGCTCCTACCCGATTATGAGCCATGCACCAGTTCCAGTCCTTTTCAATGTTAGCGGCATTGACAACCAACATGTATTTATCCGGTTCGTATGCATACACCAACAGGTCGTCCACAATCCCTCCGGTCTCATTAGGAAAACAAGTGTACTGCACCTTGCCCGGTGTAAGCACAGCAGCGTTATTGGAAGTCACTTCCTGAATAAATTCGAGTGCATGAGGGCCTTTTACCCAAAATTCACCCATGTGAGAAACATCGAAAACACCTACCGAATGGCAGACTGTGAGATGTTCATCAATAATTCCTGAATATTCAATTGGCATGTTGTAACCCGCAAACTCATGCATCTTGGCTCCGAGTGCAATGTGTTTCTCGGTAAATGGAGTTGTTTTCATAAGGTATATATTAAGGTTGATAAATAAGTTGCGAGTCCGACCTCGGCAAGGCGAACCCGCAATCGTTGTATAATTAGCAGTATCTTTTAGCAGTAAGTTCCGCAATCTTTACCACCACGTTCATGGCTTTTTCGATAGACTGTACAGGAACAAACTCATAACGTCCGTGGAAATTCAATCCGCCGGCAAAGATATTCGGACACGGAAGTCCTTTGAATGAAAGTTGCGCACCGTCCGTACCTCCACGAATTGCTTTTACTTTCGGAGTCACCCCAGCTTCCTGCATTGCTGCAAAAGCTATATCAATGATATACATCAACGGTTCCACCTGCTGGCGCATGTTATAGTACTGGTCTTTCAGCTCTACGGTAACCGTACCCTCTCCGTACTTCTCGTTCAACTGTGCAGCATAGTTCAGCAAAGCCTGCTTACGTGCTTCAAACTTCTCACGGTCATGGTCGCGAACAATATATGAAAGCACCGTATTTTCCACTTCACCTTCCATACCAATCAGATGATAGAAGCCTTCGTATCCTTCCGTCGTACCCGGCGTTTCATTTGCAGGCAATAGAGAAGCATATTCATTGGCCACCAACAAAGAGTTAATCATCTTGTTTTTTGCATATCCTGGGTGTACATTGCGTCCCTTTACCCGAATCTTTGCAGCTGCAGCATTGAAATTTTCAAATTCCAGTTCGCCAACTTCTCCTCCGTCCATGGTATAAGCCCACTTCGCACCAAATTTCTCCACATCAAACTTGTGAGCTCCCAGACCGATTTCCTCATCCGGATTAAAACCGATACGAATATCACCATGCTTGATTTCCGGATGTGCAATCAGATAAGCCACCGCACCTACAATTTCTGCAATTCCGGCTTTATCGTCCGCCCCCAACAAGGTATGACCGTCGGTCACAATCAAATCCTCACCTACATGATCCAGCAGTTCCGGGAAATTAGCAGGAGACAGAATGATATTCTCCTCCGCACACAGAGGAATATCCTTTCCATCGTATTTCTCTACGATACGCGGTTTCACATTCTCTCCGCTCATATCGGGACTGGTATCCATGTGGGCAATAAAGCCTACCACCGGAACCTCATGGTCCACATTCGAAGGAAGTGTGGCAAACAAATACCCGTTTTCGTCCAAGGAAATATCTTTCAATCCCAGTTCCTCCAGCTCCGTTTTCAGGTATTGCGCAAATACCATCTGCTTCGGCGTACTCGGAGTGACACCGGTCGATTCGTCCGACTGCGTATCAAAAGTCACATACTTTAAAAAGCGTTCAATTACTGTCATATCACTTTATTGTTTACAAATATCTTACTTTTGTAAAAGTAAAAAATACCCAGAGAATGACCAAAAGACTTACCATTTTTTATCAGAACGCAAGGATGATTTACCTACTTACGGCGAAAATTCAGACACCAGTCTGCCTTTTAAGTTAAAAAGACAAGGGAATCCAAAAACTCTTAAAATAAGCCCAATCAGATTCGACTCTTTTTTTGTAATTTTGTCGTATGAAAAAATACTTACTCATTTGCATCTATTGCCTGTTCATCGTAGCAGGATATGCACAAGAATCTCTTCAAGACAGTCTGCCACACCATCAATTGACAGAAAAAGAGCTCAAGAAACAGAAAAAAGCAGCCCGCAATTTTCATTATAACATATTGGGAGGACCGAGTTATACCCCTGATTTTGGCTTGCTGATAGGCGGAAGTGCCCTGATGACATTCCGCATGAACCCGAAAGATACCACCATGCACCGTTCAGTTATCCCTGCTTCCGTAGCTTTCATGTTCAACGGGGGACTAAATCTGGTGGTAAAACCACAGCTTTTCTTCAAGAACGACCGCTTCCGTATTTTCGGACAGTTTACATTCAAGAATACCCAGGAAAACTTCTATGGCGTAGGATATAATACCAATAAGAATTATGTACGCAGTGACACGACCAGCCAGTATCGCTACAGCGGCATACAGATTAACCCGTGGTTCCTTTTCCGTCTGGGAGAAAGCAACTTTTTTGCAGGGCCACAGATTGACATTACCTACGACCACATTATGGATCCGGCCAAATATCTGGTGGAACAGCCTGACTACAAACGTGCAGGAGGTACCGCCGACGGCTACAAGGATTTCAGTTCCGGGGTAGGTTTCCTGCTTACTTACGACACACGCGACGTTCCAGCCAACCCTTACAAAGGTCTCTACTTCGACTTAAGAGGACTGATATACCAGAAGTTTTTAGGCAGTTACTCTAACTTCTCTCATCTGGAACTGGACTACAGACAGTACAAGAGCGTCGGGAAACGAAAGGTAGTGGCATGGACGGTACAAAGCAAGCACTCTTTCGGGCACAATCTTCCGCTGAATAAATACGTACTGAGCGGTACTCCTTTCGACTTGCGAGGATATTACATGGGGCAGTACCGCGATAAATCTTCGCACGTGGCACTGGCCGAATATCGCCAGATGTTCAATACAGACCAGAGCAATTGGATTAAAAGAGTAATCAATCGTCTAGGCTTCGTAGCCTGGGGAGGATGCGGATTTATGGGACCTACGCCTGGAAAAATAGAAGGAGTGCTTCCTAATGCCGGCCTGGGACTTCGCATAGAAGTACAGCCCCGCATGAATGTCCGACTGGATTTAGGACGCGATTTCACCAACAAGCAGAATCTGTTTTATTTCAACATGACCGAAGCATTCTAAAAAAGCACACCGACATTCATCCCTCTTCACCAAAGAGAATTTCAAAGAGTTTTTATGCATAAAAAAGGGAGGTTCGTTTGAACCTCCCTTTCTATATTTATATTCAGCAAAATTCATCAGAAACAGCTGGAACCATCGAAGCAATGTGTACAAACTTTGCACTTCGGCAAGCCAATAGCTTCAATCAAGGTTTCCAGCGTATTGAACTTCAATGAAGTCAATCCGAAACGGGCACGAATACGTTCTACCAGTTCCTTGTATTCCGGAGAATCTGTAGTAGCGTATTTGTCGAGTTTAGCATTTTCATCACCCTCAATTTCCTTGATGATACGACGGGTTATCAACTCCATATCTCCCTTAGAAGATGTAAAGCCAATGAAAGGACATCCGTAAATCAGCGGCGGACAAGCAATACGCATGTGTACCTCTTTTGCTCCGTAATCGTAAAGAATGTTCACATTGTCACGAAGCTGAGTACCACGTACGATAGAATCATCGCAGAACAACAGACGCTTGCCTTGCAGCATGGCACGGTTAGGAATCAACTTCATCTTGGCTACCAGCGAACGCATGCTCTGGTTGCTCGGAGTAAAACTTCTGGGCCAAGTCGGGGTGTACTTGGCTATAGCACGATGATAAGGAATTCCCTTACCTTCTGCATAACCTAAAGCCATACCTACCCCCGAATCAGGAATACCGCAGGCACAGTCCACTTCAGATTCATCTGTCTGTCCCATCTTGTATCCGCTCATGAAGCGAACTTCTTCCACATTCTTACCTTCATAACAAGAAACAGGGAAACCGTAATATACCCACAAGAAAGAGCAGATCTGCATCTTCTCGTTCGGTTTGCGAAGCTGTTCAAGACCGTCGGCACGCATGCGCAGAATTTCACCCGGTCCTACATATTTGTCAATTTCAAAATCCAGGTTCGGCAAACTGCTTGACTCGCTGGTGGCAGCGTATGCCCCATCCTTCTTTCCGATGATAATTGGTGTACGTCCCCATTTGTCACGAGCCACAATGATACCATCTTCAGTGAGAATCAACATAGAGCAGGAACCCTTGATTTTGTTGAATACATTTTCAATGCCATCCACAAAATCCTTTCCTTGTACAATAAGCAATGCTACCAGCTCCGTAGGGTTGGTTTTTCCCATGCTCATCTCCGAAAAGTGCATATTGTTGCTCAACAACTCCTGCACCAGTTCATCCATGTTGTTAATCTTCGCTACCGTTACAATGGCAAAACGTCCCAAATGAGAATTAATCATCATCGGTTGAGGATCCGTATCACTGATGACACCAATTCCCGCCTTTCCCTTGAACTTAGGAAGTTCACTCTCGAACTTCGTGCGAAAATAAGAACTCTCCAGATTGTGAATCGAACGTATGAAACCCTCGCCTTCGGCGTATGTCGCCATTCCGGCGCGTTTCGTTCCTAAATGTGAATTATAATCCGTACCGTAAAATAAATCGGTCACGCATTCAGCCTTAGAGACTGTTCCGAAAAAACCACCCATTCTGTATGTATGTTATTTAGTTGTTATGATTTTCGGGTGCAAAAATACAGAAAAAAACGGGAAGTCATTGCCAAGCTTTTTCTATAAACATATTTTTTAATACAATGAGTGAACAATTTCATCCTTCCGCTTGTTTATACATCATAACTCCTTTACAGAATCCCCCTTTTCCAACAAGGGAAGAAGCCGCACGTAAATCATACAAAGGGCTTAACTAGACTTTACACTATGTACAAAAGCCGCCGTACAACACCGGCGGCTTTTCTTTTTCCTTATTTATAAACACAAAAAAAGTTGAACAAAACTGTCCAACTTTTCTGAGCCTCTTGTCGGATTCGAACCAACGACCCCGAGATTACAAATCACGTGCTCTGGCCAACTGAGCTAAAGAGGCGATAATCATGTCTTTTCTTGAGCCTCTTGTCGGATTCGAACCAACGACCCCGAGATTACAAATCACGTGCTCTGGCCAACTGAGCTAAAGAGGCGGGTGGGTAAGCTTACCATATCGCGCCGCTACAACCAACTACCTTTGCTGCGATCAAGCCCTGGAGGATTCGAAGGGAGCTGGCCGTATGGGACTTACCCGTATTTCAACATGTTCTCGACAGACATCTTACCGATGTTTCTCGATTGCGGGTGCAAAGGTAGGCATTTTTTTTGAATACGCAATACCTTCATGAAAAAAAATATACCAAAATGGTAAAGAATATGATTTTTCAGTCTTTTTATATACCATAGCTCACTGAAAAAGACTACTTTTGTAACCATTATCAAACGTAACTATCATGACAACAGAAAGACCGATAACCTTGCAGGAATACGCCATGCGGTTTGGAACTTACATGGGATTGTTCTGGATTTTCAAATTCATCTTCCTCCCCATAGGCTTTTCCATCCCGTTGCTTCAGCTCCTGTTTATCCTGATGACCCTCTTTGTACCGGTGTTAGGCTACATTTATGCACGCCGCTACCGCAACCAGTATCATGAAGGTAATTTTTCTTTCACTCAGGCGTTCAGTTTCTGCTTTCTGATGTATCTTTTTGCTTCTATCCTGACAGCGCTGGCACACTACGTGTATTTCCGCTTCATTGATCAGGGTTACTTGTTGAATACGTATCTGGACCAACTGGAAAATATAAAGGATTCAGTAACTGGTGATATGAAGATTTCCGTAGAACAACTTATCGGCAGTCTGAATGTCATTTCTTCTCTCAGTTCTTTACAACTGACCTTTCAGCTGCTTTCGCAGAACTTCTTCTATGGAATTCTGTTAGCTATTCCCACCGGTCTGGTAGTCATGAAAAAGAAAAACTAATCGCTTTAGCAATATAAATATGGATATATCTGTAGTCGTACCTCTATATAATGAAGAGGAGTCCTTACCCGAACTGTATGCTTGGATTGAACGCGTAATGCATGAGCATCATTTTACTTACGAAGTTATCTTTGTAAATGATGGCAGTACAGACCACTCCTGGCAGGTCATCGAAGAACTTAGCCGGAAGTCAAAAGAAGTGAAAGGCATCAAGTTCCGCCGTAATTATGGAAAATCACCTGCCTTATTCTGCGGATTCAAGAAAGCAGAGGGAGATGTAATCATCACCATGGATGCTGACTTACAGGACAGTCCGGATGAGATTCCGGAACTTTACCGCATGATTACAGAAGACGGCTATGACTTGGTTTCCGGATGGAAACAGAAGCGCTATGACCCGCTGTCGAAAACAATCCCGACCAAACTATTCAATGCTACCGCACGTGCGGTTTCGGGAATACATAATCTGCACGACTTCAACTGCGGACTGAAAGCCTATCGCCGGGACGTAGTGAAAAACATTGAGGTGTACGGCGAAATGCACCGCTATATTCCCTACTTGGCTAAAAATGCCGGCTTCAACCGTATCGGAGAAAAGATTGTACATCATCAGGCACGCAAATATGGAAAGACCAAGTTCGGACTGAACCGTTTCGTCAACGGCTACCTGGATTTGCTTACCTTGTGTTTCTTGTCTACCTTCGGCGTGAAACCGATGCACATCTTCGGCTTCTTAGGCTCCATCATGTTCATCCTGGGATTTATCGCTGTCATTGTGGTAGGTGCCACCAAACTCTATGACATGTATTGCGGCAATCCATATCGCCTGGTAACCGAAAGTCCCTATTTCTATCTGGCACTGACCACCATGATATTAGGAACCCAGCTTTTCCTGGCCGGATTTATCGGAGAACTGATAGCACGCAATTCTCCTGAAAGAAACAACTATCAAATCGAGAAAGAAATTGAATAATGAAAAAACTACCGATTGTATTAGGTATCCTCTTGGTGGCAGTCGTTTCCTTTTTTCCAGCTTGTGAAGTGGAAAACTGTCCGCCCAATGCACTAGCGTATGCCCAATTTGCATTTGTAGACCAATATGGACGATCTGTGCAGTACACCGATACACTCACAGTCATCGGGCAGTTGGAAACCGCTGATACGACAATTTACGACACGCTGATCAATAAGTCAACCAACACAAGTACGCTCAGCCTGCCGCTCAGCTACGGAGAACAAACCCGGTTTATTCTTCAGTATGCCAACCGTCAGCGAGACATCCTTACAATTACTCACCGCAATATCCCTTACTTTATCAACCTGGATTGCGGTACCATGATGTTTTATGAAGTTACCAATGCGGAAACTACCACCCGTATGCTCGATTCGCTTGTCATTACCAATCCGAACATAGATAATTATGAGAAAGAGAATTTCAAGATATATTTCACTATTTCTGATACTAACGAGTAGCTGTCTTTTGCTTTCTCCCTTGCAGGCACAGAAACCGGGCGTACATAAAGCAACTCCCGCAGAGATTAAAAAGGAAGACAAGAAGAAAGCTGAGCCGACAGAGCCTGTTCCGCTCTATCAGGGAACGAGCATAGGAGTGGAAATTGCCGGACTGGGAAGTTATTTATTAGGCAGCGACATTCTGAATACTGAAATTGCCGTACAAGCCAACTTGAAAAATCGCTTTCTTCCCGTCATTGAAGTGGGATACGGAAAGGCAGATGCCATAAATGATGGAAACAACTTGCATTACAAGACTTCTGCTCCTTACTTCCGTATCGGAATGGATTATAATGTGTTTTACAAAAAGACACACCTCCCGGGGTATTTGTATGTGGGTCTTCGCTACGGTATGAGTTCATTCAGTTATGATGTAGACGGCCCTAGCATGACCGACCCAAACTATGGCGGAGAAATCTCTTATCCGTTTGCTTATTCCGGAATGAAAAGTAGTGCCAGCTGGCTGGAAGGCGTATTCGGACTTAAAGTGAAAATATACAAAGGTTTCTGCATGGGTTGGAGTGTGAGATACAAAATGAGAATGAGCGTAGAAGGTCATGACAATTCCATTCCATGGTATGTCCCCGGATTTGGAAAAAATGCCGGGAGCAGTTTTAACTTGACGTATAATCTCATATACAACTTACCCTTCTGATTCACATGAATTTAATCGAAACCATTTTATTGTCTATCAGTCTGGCTATCGACTGTTTCACCGTATCCGTAACCAGCGGAATTATTCTGCACCGTATCCAATGGGGCACATTTTTACGAATGGCTTTTTTCTTCGGTCTCTTTCAGGCACTGATGCCCTTCTTGGGATGGTTAGGTGCCAGTCGTTTCCAGCATCTGATTGAAGCCTACGACCATTGGATTGCCTTTGCCCTATTGGCATTTTTAGGTATCCGCATGATACGTGCGCAATTTAAAGAAGAAGAAACCGCTTCCTTCAACCCTACCAGCCTGAAAGTGACACTGGCATTGGCTGTAGCCACCAGTATTGATGCATTGGCCATCGGTATCTCGTTTGCCTTTGCCGGATTCAAGCAATTGG
This sequence comes from Phocaeicola sp. ICN-14070, assembly GCF_037892625.1. Taxonomy (NCBI): domain Bacteria; kingdom Pseudomonadati; phylum Bacteroidota; class Bacteroidia; order Bacteroidales; family Bacteroidaceae; genus Phocaeicola; species Phocaeicola sp. ICN-14070. Next base: position 114,792 of record NZ_JBBKBF010000006.1, read on the forward strand.
AAAGTCTTTGGATGCCTCTGACCAGTATTGGAATTGCCTCTTTCGTACTCTCACTAGCAGGAAGCCTCATCGGCGTATTCTTCGGCAAGCGTTTTCACCTGCGGGTGGAAATCTTCGGAGGACTAGTACTGATTGGCATTGGTATCAAAATATTAGTAGAACATTTATTCTTGCAATAAAATCATGAACAAAAACAACTTAAAATGGCAGTTGCCGTTTCTTGTGCTACTCATCGTAGGAACGGTACTGATTCTGAGAAAACAATCTCCTTACCAGACCGACCAGGGACTGGTATTCGGTACGGTCTATAAAATTACTTACCAATCATCCGAAAACCTGAAAGAAGAGATTGAGAAAGAACTGCAGAAAGTAGACAACTCTTTGTCGCCGTTCAACAAGCAATCGGTCATTACCCGCATCAACCACAATACAGACATGCACGCCGACAGCCTGTTTGTGTATGTATTCAATATGGCCAAAGAAATCTCCAACGAAACCGGAAAGGCTTACGATGTAACCGTGGCTCCGTTAGTCAACGCCTGGGGATTCGGCTTCAAGCACTCCCAGTTTCCTGATTCACTGACCATCGACAGCCTGCGTCAGTTTGTAGGCATCGACAAAGTACAGCTTAATGCAGAAGGAGAAGTAGTTAAAGCCGACCCGCGCATGATGCTAGACTTCAGCTCTATCGCTAAAGGGTTTGGTGTAGACTGTGTGGCACGGTTGTTCGACCGCAAAGGTATCAAGAATTACATGATTGACATTGGTGGAGAACTGGTACTGAAAGGACAGAACAGCAAAATGGAAACCTGGCGTATCGGCGTGAACAAACCTATTGACGATTCTTTGTCTGTCAATCAGGAACTGCAGACCGTGTTAGAAATCACCAATGCCGGTATGGCTACTTCGGGCAACTACCGTAACTTCTATTACAAAGACGGAAAGAAGTATGCACATACTATCGACCCTCGTACGGGATACCCGGTACAGCACAATATTCTTTCATCTACCGTCATCGCGAAGGACTGTGCCACAGCCGATGCCTACGCCACTGCCTTCATGGTACTGGGACTGGATTCAGCCAAGGCCATCTGTAGTGCCCATCCTGAACTGGATGCCTATTTTATCTACTCGGACAAAGACGGGAAATTGCAGACTTACTCTACCGAGGGTATGAAGAAATACATGCGAAACTAAAAAAGGCCTTGTTCAAGACAGGGTATAAAAAATGCCGGAACGTAAAAAAGTACGCTCCGGCATTTTTTATCTTATCAAGATTCTACACCAGCCTTCTTCAGGCAAAAGTATCCGTACAACCTTCTTTTCCCAGTACTTCTTAGGAAGTACTGAAGTACTGCCGTGAAAGTACCAAAGTACTTCTTAGAAAGTACTGGAGTACTGCCAAGGAAGTACTGACACATCTCCAGTCGGTTCAATAAAAGACCTTGTAATTATCCTAATACATTTCCTAAATAGAGGAAGAACATACCAATCAGCACTAAAATCAAATCGACCACCTTGCTCTTCAGGTTCTTCTCGCGGAATATCATGGCACCAAACAGGAAGGAAACCACCACGCTTCCCCGTCGCACCATAGACACAATGGAAATCATGGCCCCGTCCATACCAAGCGCATAGAAATACACGAAATCAGCTGCCGACAAGAATACGGAAATCAGGATAATGCACCAGTCCCAGTGAAACGGTGTACTGCTTTTCCGCTTGGGCCACCACAAGAACATCAGCACTCCTCCCATCAGGAAAAGCTGGTACACATTGTACCACGCCTGTACCACCATGTTGTTGAAGCGTCCCATCAGGTATTTATCGTACAGACCACTGACGGCACCTAACACAGCCGCCAGAACCACAAACCAAATCCATTTGTCGTGCTTGAAATCGATTCCTTCCTTCTTTCCCGAACGGCTCAGCATGAAGAACGAAATGATGGCCATCAGCACACCAATCCACTGGTACACATTCAGGCGTTCACCAAATATCAGCAAGGCGCCTACCAACGTCATGACCGGACGGGTAGCATTGATGGGGCCGACAATGGTCAAAGGTAGGTGTTTCATACCGAAATAACCGAAAGTCCACGAAGAAAGCACGATAAACGATTTCAGGATAATGAACTTATGTACCTCCCAACCTGCTGAAGGCACGTAGAAAAGCGTATCCTGCAACGCCGCCGGATGAAAGTACGAAACTAAAATAAACGGTAAAAAAATCAGACTCGAAAAAAGCGTATTCAGTCCCAGTACCGGAAGAACCGCATTGTTTGCCAATGATTTTTTCTTGAAGACATCATAAAAGCCCAGCAACGCCGCTGAGCAAAAAGCCAGTAATAACCACATGTTTCTTTACGTTAAATCGAATTACAGCCTGCAAAATTAGACAATAAAGCCGTGACTGACAAGTTTATTCCACAGAACCTTCTACCATTTTTCAGAAAGCGTTTACAATGTATATTTATCCGTGTCCTTCCCTTGCTCCGGACGTCGTTCTGGAAATGAAATACGAAAACGTGTCAGACCATCAGCATAAGTCCGCAAAGAGAATGTACACCCCAGTCTGGTCAATACTTCCCGAATGAAAATCAATCCGATACCTTGCCCGTTAGGTTTGGTCGAAAAGAACGGACTGAACAATTTCGTTTCCACCTCCTTACTGATACCTTTTCCGGAATCGGCAATTTCAAGCATGACCGGAGATACTGATGTACGAATAAAAATATCCCCTCCCTGCCCGATACTTTCTGCCGCATTCTTAATAATATTCACCAGAACCTGTTCAAACAGAACCGTATCAATCCACACTTTCGGGTTCTCCACACATAACTCATTATGCAGCGTAATCTGCCGCTCCCGACAGATTGTTTC